>JBFYWS010000241.1:0-5520 GCA_041310935.1 Desulfobacteraceae bacterium
CGACGACCTCACCGCGGAACGATCCATGAGCGTGCAATACTACCCGAAGCGCCGCAACGTCTGGGCGGTTGTGATCGGTATCAACGACTACCCCCGCCTGCCGAAACTGAAATACGCGGCCAACGACGCCGAGGCGTTTTACCGCCTGCTGGTGGAGGACAACCGGGTCCCGGCGGAAAACGTGACGCTGCTGGTGGACGAGCAGGCGACACTGGTCAACCTGCGCAGCACGCTGGGTACACGGCTCAAGAATGCCGCCCGTGAAAACGACATGGTCATCATCTTTTTCGCCGGCCACGGGGCCACCGAGCGGGACTCTACCAGCCCCGACGGCGACGGACTGGAAAAATACCTGCTGCCCTACGACACCGACCCGACCGACCTTTACACCACGGCCATGCCCATGGGCGAGGTGGGCCGCATTCTGAACCGGATCCGATCGGAGCGTCTGGTCTTCATCGCGGACTCCTGCTACAGCGGGGCGAGCGGGGGGCGCACGATCAGCGTGACGAGCACGCGGGCGAACATCGCGGACGGGTATTTGGAGAGAGTGGCCGGCGGCCGGGGCCGGGTGATCATCACCGCCAGTTCGGCCAACGAGGTGAGTGTGGAGAAGGATGAGCTCCAACACGGTGTTTTCACCTACTACCTGCTGGAGGGTCTGCGGGGCAAGGCTGATACGGATCGGGACAGCATGGTCACGGTGGACGAGGCCTACCGCTACGTCTCCGACCAGGTCCCCCAAGCCACCGGTCAGGAGCAGCACCCGGTCCGGAAGGGCTCGGTCGAGGGCAACCTGGTGCTGAGCATCGTCCGTTAAAAAATCAGAGGTGAAGCCGTGGGCGGCTCCACCTCTGATTTTTTTCTGAAGGGCTTTATGGTCTAACGTAGAGCTTTGCTGTTAGCACCTTCTTGGAGGATCATCTTCGAGCTGTTCCATAACTGCACGCCTCATTCGCCGATGAGCGGGTTGGAAACCCTCATGCCTGAAAACCGGCCGAAATCCCGGTCGGCCGTCCATAGTTCCCTCACTCCGTGCAGCCGGCAGAGGGCCGCTACGCGAGCGTCGTGAATCTGGCCGCCGGCCGCCTTTCCCGCTGCGACCACTGATCGCAGTTCCGGCCAATAGCCTTCAATTTCGGATAAAACCGCCACGCTGGGCGATTCCAGCCAGGCCTCGACCTGATTCAGCGCCTGGATCAGAGTAGTGGGAGGGGTGTAGATCCGGGGATGAGTAACGATCGCCAAGAATTCGTGAATGCACGGCCAGGGGATCGCCCAAAGCGTCCGTCCCTCGGCCAACTCCGCTATCCGCTTGAAAGCTGAAGCGTGCCACGGGGAATCCTCGCGATGGGCGTACACCAGGATATTGGTGTCGACCGCGATCATCCGCCTCTTCCCTCGTAGACAACACCGCGGATTCGCTCCCAGGAAGCATCTGCGAGATCCGGGTTGAGCCCTTTGCCTTTGAAGGAGGCCTTTCGAAGCCGAAACCGACCTTTCCGCTTCCGATCGCTCAGCGTTTTGCGAAGGCCCTCCTCAATGAGCGAGGTAACGGTCGTCCGCTCTTGAGAAGCGACCTTACGGGCTTCATCGAGAAGCGAATCGGATATATTAACGGTTGTCTTCATATTTCTGTATGTATCATAGCATACATCGGCGTGTCAAACTTAAACACCGCCGTCCGATGCAAGGATCCGAGCGAACGCCCGAGTCACTTTTTTTTTTGCATCGCTTCGCGCTCGCGGGCGAGCTCGGTGAGAAGCTGCTGCAGCGGCCATGTCTCGGAGACCGGTGTCAGGCAGGCCCAGAGGGCCGGCTGCATGCCGGACTTCTTGCACACGTTCATCAGGCTGATCAACTGCGCCTCGGTGAGGCCGGAAACGATGACCGCCCGCGGAAGGGTCGAGGAGACCGCAGCGCCGCTGCCGTCCGGAAGCGCCAGGATCTCGGCGAGCGTCTGTTGGGCCTGCTCCGCCGTTACCCAGATCTTCGGCACATCGGCAATCCCCACCAAGCCCAGAACCGTGTCGAATTTGGCCTGACCGGCCGCCGGGAACCCGCATAGCATGAGCTTGCGCGGGCCGTAAAGGATCTTCTCCGACCGAGTGACTTTTTCAAAAGTGGATTTTTCCGTCATTGCCTTATTCCTGATTCCGGCAGCTGATATGCCGACGACGCGCCACAGCACTTAATAGGGGCTTTTCCAAGGCGCTGTCGTTGAAGGCGAAACCGTCTTGGTGGCAGGGTCAATGGTTACCCCCAGGCCGATGCTGGAATACCAAACCCCGATGGGGCGTCCCTGATGCTCAGAGATGGTGTAGCCCGTTGTCATTGAGCTTGGCACGGGAAACGACTGCACCAGCCCCACTACCTTTTTAAAGGTTGCGGAGTCCGGGGCGAGCGGCATCCAAAGGGGCCCGCCATCGAACCGATACTCACGGTCCACGCCGACCACCCCGAAAGGGTTGTTCTCCTGATTCAAATACCAGTAGCCGTAGCTGGGATTGATCTCCAGGTTCTCAAACTGCCGGGTCACCTCCGGACTGGTCCGAACGTTTCCGATGTTCGCCATCGAACATGCGGCAGCAAACGCTGCGCCAAGGATCGCCACAAACCAAAAATGTTTTCTATACATGACAAACCTCATGGCAAAGTTGTATTTTTTATAAATAACATCACGAATGATGCGACACCACCACCCTCTCCCTGCCATCCCCCTGAGGGGGATGGTTCGGGTGGGGGTAGCGCGACGCATGGGCAGTATTTATGAAACGACGTACGAAGGAACCCCCATCCGTTCAACTTCCAGCTTCCAGCTGCCTTTATGTGAGCATTTACAAAAGCCGCGCAACGCCGGACCACGGCCTGAAGCGCAGTTTTTCAACTCCCTGCTAAAAGCCCAGCCGGACCCCGACCCCGCCGCCGCCGGAGCCGATGCCGACCCCGACCCCGCTGCCATACCAGCCGCCGTTATCGACCCAGGGCATTGCAGCGTTGATGAAAACCACCTTGGTTTCAGGGTTGACGGTGATACCGGCATCCAGGCTCGAATACCACATCCCGATCTGCTGCGCCTGCGGATCCAGGATATAGGCCCCGTAGGTGAAAGAGCCTCTCACCGGAAAACTCTGCACCAACCCGATCACTTTCTCGAAGGTCTTGGAGTTGGGGTCCACTTCCCTCCAGTTGATGTCTTCGAGCCGATACGGCTGTTGCAGCCCGACCACTGCGTAGGGGCTGTTTTCCTGGTTGTAGTACCAGTAGCGGTAGTTGGGGTCGGCGTGGAAGACCTCGAAGGCCCGGCCGACCTCGCGGCTGTTCCGGAGGCCGCCACGGTTCGCCCCTGCGCAACCGGCGAGGAGCAGCGTCGCAATCAAGAGGAAGGCTGAGGCGCTCAACATGCTGATTTTGCTGCATCGATCCATAGGAATACTTATGCAAAAAGTTTATTTTCTACCCGATATGATAAGGATGAAGATCCAAAAAGACAATATATCTCATCCTGCCATCCCCGATTATCACGCGCCGGAGGCGCTCGACGTGAGCGAGTCAAGGAATAGAATCACCTTTCGGCGCCCTGAGATGGTGGTCTTTCGGGAAGGGCTTTACCCCCGCCCCTTTCCCGGATCGTGGAAAAGGGCGGGGGATAGTCTCATACCAAAGGATAGATCAAGAACGCCGCGGATGTGATGATGAAATAGACAAAAAAGACCAGCAGCAGCCACCCCATGATCTCTCGGAATTCCAGTTTGGCCACGGCGAGCATGGCGATGGCCCAGAACGGTTGAATCATGTCCGTCAGCATGTCGCCCCAGGCGTACGTCACGACCACTTTGTACGCCGGCACCCCCAGCTCCTTCGCCGCCGGCAGCAGGTAGGGGGCGGTGACGGCCCATTCGGAGCCGCCGGAGGGAATGAGGTAGTTGAGCAGCCCCGCATACCAGTAGGTGATCAGCAAAAACGTGCCGCCGCTGGAGATGGCGACAAAGGCCTTGGCGAACACGGTCGCCAGAGCCGTGAACTTGAAAAGCCCGAAGATGCCGGCATAAAACGGGAACTGGATGACGATGCCCCAGATGGCCTTGCCGGCGTCCTCGGCGGCCTTCAGGAAGCTCCACGGCCGCCAGTGGAACAGGATTCCAAGAATGAGAAAAAGCAGATTCATGTTGTCGAGGTTGATGGCTTTGGCGAAACCCGTCTGACTCACTTTCCATCCCAGCCACCAGAGCCCGGCGGCGGACACGATGATATTCCAGCCGCACCACCAGTTGGCCCAGGTGGAGAACGCCTTTATATCCTTCGGACGCGGCGGGGCTTCATAAAGCTTGAGCTGGTTCATGAGTTCGGGTTTAACCTTGAAGGTGTTCTTCTCGGAAGGGTGCATCAGGGCCATCAGGACCGTGACGACGACGATGATGACCACCAGCAGGATAAGGTTGAAGGGCGAGAAGAGGGTCAGGTTGGTGCTGATGGTCTCCTTCAGGTAGCCGCCCTTGATGAGGAAGTTGTCCGGGGTGTTGACCAGCAGAGGCGCAGACGCCGAAAGCCCGGCATGCCAGGTGCAGCCGAGGCCGAGGTAGGCGGCCGCCACCAGAAGGCGGTAGTCCACCTTCGGGTTGTTCTTGACGATGTAGAGGGCGAGCATGGCGCTGCCGATCAGGCTGATGCCCCACTGCAGCCAGGCGCTGATCATGGAGAACAGGGACATGATCACGATGGCCTGCCAGGGTTTGTCCTTGTTGGCCCAACCGGAAATGCCGTTCAGGAGCCACCTCATGGGGGGCGAACAGGCGAGAATGTAGCCGGTCATCATGATCAGGCACATCTGCATCGCAAAGCCCAACAGGGCCCAGAAGCCGTCGCCCCAGGCCTGAACGGCTTTGGCGGGGCTGGCATCGCCCCAGATCAGGGCCATGACGAAGGTGATGATGGTGAGGACCCAGACGATAACGAGCGCATCCGGGATGTACTTCTCCGACCAACGCGTCAGGCCGGCGCCCCAGTTTTTGAGAAATTCAATTCCTGACTTTTGCTCTGTCGCGGCCATGGCAAGCTCCTTTCTATAAGATTGGCTGTCACCGTAACCCCAACTTGCAGAATCCTTTGTTCATCACCTCCTTGGCACAAAATTTTGACGGCATTTTTGCAGCCAGCAAATCTTTTGTCAAATAAAATCATCAGCCTACAGGCTGGCGGCGATCGCAGCCGCCCCCAGCAGGGCAGCGCGGTCGTTTTTGATGATGTGAAGCGGGGTCATTTCCACGAGCGGGGAGAGGCGTCCCTTCCGGAGGTAGGCCTCAACGGTCCCACCTTCCTGCAGCTTCGCCGCCACTTTCGAGGGAATCCCACCGCCCAGAAAAAGACCGCCTGTGCTCAGGTACGTGAGCACAACGTCCCCGGCCTGGGAGCCGAGCAGCCGGGCGAAGATCCCGAGGGTCTGGACGCAGATGGGATGTGTTCCTTTCAAGCCGTGATCGGTGACGACCGCGGCCGGGGTGGGCGCGGCGGCGATTTCCG
>JBFYWS010000509.1:0-19316 GCA_041310935.1 Desulfobacteraceae bacterium
GGGTTCAGGTGGGAACCTTGGCCGATAGTCTGGAAGCCTCCGGATGCAAGTTCTGCACCGCCTGCGTCGACGTCTGCCCGACCGGCGCCCTCGCCGATAAAGGCGTGCGGCCCGGGAAACGCGAGGAAGACCTGGTGCCCTGCAAGGCCGCCTGTCCGGCCCGCATCGATGTGCCGGGCTACGTGCGGATGATTGCCCGGGGCCGGCGGGATGAGGCCTATGCCATCATCCGGGAGAAGGTCCCGCTGCCCGGTGTTCTGGGGCGGGCCTGCATGCACCCGTGCGAGGAGGCCTGCCGCCGCGGCCATGTGAACCAGCCCGTCGCGATCTGCGCGCTGAAGCGCTATGCCGCCGACGGCGCACGGCGGCGCTGGAAGCAGGCCGGCCGGCGCGCGCCGGACACGGGGAAAAACGTGGCGGTGGTGGGCGCCGGGCCGGCCGGGCTGACCGCCGCCTTCTACCTGCGCAAGAAAGGCCATAGCATCACTGTGTTCGAGGCCCAGAGCCAGGCCGGGGGAATGATGCGTTTCGGCATTCCCGACTTCCGCCTGCCGCGCCCGGTGCTCGACGATGAGCTGCAGTCGATCTGGGACACCGGGGTCGCGTTCAAACCGAATCAGGCGCTGGGGCAGGATTTCACGCTCGAAAGCCTCAGGCAAAACGGCTGCGATGCGGTTTTTTTAGGGGTCGGGGCCCAGCTCAGCCGCAGAATCCCGCTGGAGGGCTGCAACCTGCCCGACGTGCTGTGGGGGGTCGATTTCCTGCGCCAGGTGGCCCGGGGGGAGAAGGTCCGGCTCAAGGACAACGTGGTGGTGATCGGCGGCGGCAACGTGGCGGTGGACGCGGCATTGACCGCCCTGCGCTGCGGCGCCCAGGCGGTCTCCATGGCCTGCCTGGAATCGGATGAGGAGATGCCGGCCAGCGCCTGGAGAATTGAAGGTGCCGCGGCCGAAGGGGTGAAGATTCTGCCCTCCTGGGGCCCGGAACGCATCATCAGCGAAAACGGCCGGGTCACAGCCCTGGATCTGGTGGAATGCACCTGCGTCTTCGACGAACACGGCAACTTCTGCCCGCAGTTCGGCGACCGCAAGGAGTGCATGCTCGTAGACCAGATTATCCTGGCCGTGGGGCAGGCGTCCGAGCTGTCGTTCTTAGGACAGGGCGGGCCGATTCAGGTCAAACGCGGCCTGATCGTGGTAAACGCCGAGAACCTCGAAACCGGCATGCCGGGGGTTTACGCCGGCGGAGACGCGACCCGGGCGTGCGGGGCCATCATCCATGCCATCGCTGCCGGCCGCCAGGCGGCCACCGCCATCGACAAGGCGCTTGGAGGTGACGGCGAGATTGAAGAAGTTCTGTTTTTCAGGGATGCGCCGGATTCGAAGCTCGGCCGGCACGAGGGGTTTGCCCTTTGGCCCCGCGAACGCGTTCCCGAGCGGGATGCGGCGTCACGCAAGCTCGGTTTTGAGGAGATCGCCCTCGGGTTCACGGATGCGCAGGCCGTGCAGGAGGCCCGGCGCTGCCTGCAATGCGACCTGCGTCTGCATCTGCGCTGCAACCCCGCGGCATCCGTGAAGGCGCTGCCCTTCGACGCGGAGCACATCGGTCAGATTCCCGAAAGCGAGGGGGTCTTCCAGCTTCTTGACCGAGTGCACCAGGTGCTGTCCATCAAGGGCACCGTCAACCTGCGCCAGGAGCTTCTCGCAGCCCGCAGTCCCAACTCGAAGGCCGTCTGGTTTAAATTCGAGGAGGACCAGATGTACACCAAGCGCGAAAGCGAGCTGCTGCAGAGGTATTTGCAGCAGCACGGCGAGATGCCCACCGGCGGGAATGAGCTGGATGACCTGTTTTAGTAACTACTCAGGTGGTTCGGCGGAAGACTGAAGGGCAACAATGATCATCCATGACCCATCACCTGTCAACGTACCCAAGCGATTTTGGCTTTGTGTGGTCGCGCATGGTTTGTCCCTAAACGCCTTCAGCCTTCAGTCGATCTACCTGAGTAGTTGCCTATTTCAGAACCTTGCGCAGGTTGATGAAATTGCTGCGGTCGAAGCCGAGGGTTTTGAAGAAAGACAACATATCCGTGGAGTCCCAGCGCACCGCGGTGTAGAGATTTTCGATGCCGTGGGAGCGGTAGAAGGCGAAGATCTCCTCTGCCATGGCGGCGCCGATGCCCTGGCCCATGTGGTCCGGGCTCACCCCCAACGTTGCGATCCAGGCGCTTTTGGGCATGCCGAACCCGGCGGTCAGAATGGTGCTGATCATGAAGCCCACCAGCTGGCCGTTCATTTCGGCCACAAAGCAGGCACCGTCCTCCCGGCGGGCATGATCCTCCACGACCCGCTTGAAATCGGGGCTTGCCGGTTTACGTGTGATGGCAGCGTAGATCCGGGTGATCTCCTCGGCATCCTCGATTTTCAGTCTGCGAATTTGCATGTTCTCCACGGCGGCAGCCTCTCCGTTTAATCGATCCGGATGATTTTGACCTTGTGCCCGACCCAGTCCGGCGGCAGGTAGACTCTGCCGCTGTTGCCGCTGGCCTTGACGCGTTTTTCGATCATCTCCTCGCCGAAGATCTCGAATTTGACCCGGCTGCTCGGATCGGTCGCGGACAGGCCGGCCTCGGGGCCCGGGGTGCTGTCTCCGTCGCCGTCCGGATGAGAGTCGTTGCGATATTTTTCTTCTGCCACGTCAGAAAATCCCCCGGGTCAGGCAAGCTTCGCGGAAAGGAAAGTGGTGCGCTTCGGGTATGCTTCCATTTCGTTAAGCTACAATAAAGCTACATTGTATCGGAGTCAAGCAAAAACCATCCTACGCCCTTTCTTCTAACCGGCTTGTCTGATTGGTTTTTTTTGAGACGCTGGCCTCAGCTGAAATTGCAAGAGGCCTTGAGGTAGGACGTGCTTGAAGCGCGGGCAGCCGGTCCGCTCGGGTGGCCCGCATGGCCTATCGGTGGTGCAGGCGTCAGGCGGCGGCTGAAGGCAGTACCAGCGTGTCCGCCACCAGTTCCCAGAGATATTTCACCTCCAGGTCCGCCATGCCGTAATGCGCCTTGATGTTTTCCAGCTGCCCGTGGCAGCTGTGGCAGGGCACCACGAGCAGTTGCGCGCCGGTGGCTTTTATCTGCTCCATTTTCCTGCGGCCGTAATAGATGCGCTCATCGTTGTAGCCGGTAACCAGGGTGCCTCCGCCGCCTCCGCAGCAGGTCTGGTTCATGCGGTCGGGGTAGAGGTCCACCCAGTGTTCAACGCATTGGCTGAGGATCCAGCGCGGTTCCTCGAAGAAGCCGTGACCGAAACGCATTTGGGACTTGCGGCCGTAGTTGCAGGGGTCGTGATAGGTGGCGAGTTGGGGGAAGCGCTTGCGGTCGAGCGTGATCCGGCCTTGCGTGATGTACTCGGCGAGCAGGTCGAAGACGGTGACGAAGCGAAATTTATTCAGGGCTTCCGGAAAGTGCTTTTCGAACCCGGACCGGGTTGCGAGGTAGGCGTGCCCTCACTCGGGCCAGAGCAGGGTGTCGATCTCAAGCTCCTCCATCTGCCGCAGGATGCGGCCGACCATGGTTTTCATGGCCGCGTCGTCGCCCGTGAAATAGCCCCAGCTGGCGCCTTCCCAGTTTTCGGAGCTGACGGTCCAGTCCTCGCCCGCGGCGTGGAAGATCTTCCACCAGTGTTTCAGGTCCTCGGTGTGGGTGTTGACGAGCTTGTTGTGGATGGTAGTGAGTACCCGCGCCCCTTTCTTGTCTACCTGGACCTGCAGGTCCGCAAACCCGGGCTCCTCCCGGATCTCGCCGGCCACATCCTCCAGAATGAAGAGGAAATCCTCCTTGGGCAGACGCAGGTTGTTGCCCGTCGCCAGCGCTGCTGCGAGACCCTTGTGCAGGCTGCCGGGCACCTGGTCGCGCGCGCGCATGGAGCGGACCTGGCGCACCACGTCGGCGATGTGGACCTCCATCGGGCAGACGTTTTCACACTTGCCGCACATGGTGCAGATCCACGGCCAGCGAGATTCCACGAGCTCCGGCTGCATTCCCAGCACCGCCAGGCGGATGAGTCGGCGAGGGTCGAAACCATCCACACCCGATACCGGACACACGCCGGCGCACAGGCCGCACGTCATGCAGGTGTCCTGAGCATACGGCCAGTTTCGACCGGCATCCAGGCGCAGGGTCGTCACGTCAGTCGGCGTTGTCATGGGGGGGTCCTTTTGGCATTGTCATCAACGGTTAGCGGTACTGCGCGCGCAGGGTGGCGCTGAACTCCGACAGGATGGTGTCGAGTTCGGTTTCCATGTTGGCGGCCAGCGTTTTGAAAACAAGCCGCGCTGCATCGGCGCCGCATTGCGCGAGAAAGGCAGAGGCCTGGTCGGCCCGCGTGCGCGCGAAGCGGTTGCCCTGGCGGGAATGGCAATTGTCCTCGTGACAGGCGAGCACCAGCACCCCGTCGGCTCCCAGGCTGAAGGCGGACAGAATGAATTCCGGCGTGACACTGCCTGCGCAGGGGACTTCGATGATGTTCACCGCGGCCTGCCAGCTCTTCCCCGCGTCCACCGCGGCCTTCGCGGCAACGCCGGCCGAGCGGCGGCAGCAGAAAGCAACGACATACGGGAGAGCCTTGGGTTCCGGCCTCCGGGCGGAGGTGATGAGCGCGCGCAGGTCGTTGCGCTCCAGGCCGGGGATGCGGATGGCCTCCCGCGGGCATTCGGCGGCGCAAAGCCCGCAGCGCTCGCAGGCGGCCGGCAGGATGGTCGGCCGGGCGTTCAGCAGCACCGCGCGGTAGGGACACACCCGCAAGCAGGTCAGGCAGCGGATGCAACGGCCGGGTTCGATCTCGGCACTCTGCGAAGGCCCGCCCCCGTTGGAAGCCGCCGCGCTCCATGCCTCCAGGACGGCATTGGACGCCTCCACCGCTGGGTCCAGCCCGATGCCCCGGGAAGGCCCGGCCACAACAACGCCCCGCCGATTGGTCAGCGCGGTGAGGCGGTGCACATTGTCTCCTTGAATGAAACCGACAGGGTCCGACTCGAGCTCGAGGATGCGGCCGAGTTGAACGGCATACGCCGACGGCACAATCGTTTCATCCAGCACCACCAGATCCGGTGCCAGCGCGAATTCCTTGCCCGTGAGTTCGTCGATGAAGGCCATTTGCACCCGGCCGTCGGAGTCCTGGCGGATTGCGGGGGTGGAGGTCGTGAACTTGAAGAACAGCACCCCCGCGCTCCGGGCTTCGCGGGAAAGTGCTTCGAGTCCGTCTCCGGCGACCTTGAGATTGCGGGTGAGGATGGTGCACTGAACCTGGTGTTCGGTCTGCAGCCGCAGGGCGGCGCGCATGATTTCGCCAGCGATCAATGGGTGGCTTTCGGCGACCAGGCCGTTCAGGAAGGCCGCGTGCTTCAACGGGGAGCCGTTCGGTGGGGGAAGGCTGCCATCGTCGGGCAATCCGGAGAGCGGCGTGACTCCGGCTCCGGGAGTCAGCCCATAAAGGGCATGATTCGGCCGGCGTTCGTCCGATTCGGCGATGACGACCGTTGCAACCGTCCGGCGGACGTCCGTACCGTTGCGGGAAAACGCCAGGTCGAATTGCCCGATACCGCCGCGGCATGAGGCGAGGTGCGCGCTGCAAAGGACTTCCTGGGCCGGTGAACCAGTTGTGCGGCCGACCCGCGGGGGTTGCGGCGACTCATCCCGGGTCGCCAGGATGACGTCAGCCCCCGCCTCCGATAGGGTGTCGGCGATCTTCCACGCACAGGCGTTATTTCCAAGGATACAAACTCGAGTGTTTGCCATGATCAGACCTTGATGAGATGCGGCCATGTTTAGGGATGGTTCCCTCTACCCGCGCCCGGGCGCAACGAGGCGGCTGACAAGCGGTCGACGTTCCGCGACGAGCGGTTCCGGGATACCCCCTTTGATCCCGAGGAACGCCAGAACCTGGCAGGCGGTGTCGCGCGCATCCGCGATCGTTTCCGCGATGCGCATCGGTCCCCGGACCGCCCCGGCGGCAAAGAGCCCGCGATGGGCCTGCGCGGCCACATAACCCGACGGCGCCAGCGCCAGCCCCAGATCGTCGGCCGTTTGCGCCAGCCCCTCGGGTGGCACCATGCCGGTCGAGAGCACAACGAGATCAAAGACCTCCTCCTGACTTTGCCGGGATGCATCGTCCATGTAGGCGAGCCTGATACCGGAGTCTTCCATCTGGTAGGCATCCCCCGGAATGGCGCGAATGAACCGGAACTCGTGTTGAGACTGTCGGTAGAAGGATTCGAAGTCCCTGCCGAAGGTCTGGATGTCGATGAAAAAAATCGTGATGTCGGTCTGCGGTTGACGGTGTCGGATCAGCCGGGCCGCTCTCAATGCCGCCCCGCAGCAGAACTGAGAGCACCACAGATGGCCGAGCTTGGCATCCCGGCTGCCGACGCACTGGATGAACGCCATGCGCTTTGGCGCGCCACCGTCCGAAGGCCGCATGGCCTTGGCGTTCGCCCGCAGCATGCGCTCGAGGTCGAGATTGGTGATCATGTTGGGGAATCGGCCATACCCGTAGGACGTGGTCGATGGATCGAATGTCCGAAAGCCGGCGGCGATCACCACGGCATCGGCCTCGCCGCGGATAGCCCTCCCCGATGTGTTGCGGATGCTGTACGTAAACCGATCACTGCCCGTGATGGCTTCAAGCCGGCTGTCGGTGTGCGCAGATATCCGTGGGTGGGTCGCGGCGGCTTCGAGGGTTTCCGCGACGAGGCAGGCGCCGCACTTGACGCAGGCGTTCAGCGCCTTGCATCCCAACTCGGCGGCGTGACCGCCGAGCCGCCGGTTGCGCTCGACGATGTCGATCTCGGCACCGAAACGCGCCAGCACCAGGGCCGCGGTCATTCCGCCGATGCCCCCGCCGATGACGAGAACCTTTGGATTCGCCATATGACCTTTCCGTCTGCTAAGGCCGTTTAAGCCCCGGGCCCTATTTGACGATGTTCAGGAGCTCTTTGAAAAGGGGGCCTTCGGCGACTTTCAGAAGCTCGAACAAGGCCGTTTCAACACTGGTGATCGCGGCTCCGGCACCCCGCATTTTATCGAGGCCGATCTGCTTGTTCTGCAGCGTGCGCGAGGAGCAGGCATCCGCCACCACTTCCACGCGATAGCCCTTTTCAAGCAGTTCCAGCGCGGTCTGGTAGACGCACACGTGGGTCTCGATTCCGGCGATGAGCACCTGCGTGCGGCCGATCTGGCTGAGCTGTTGCATGCAGGATTCGCTGGCAGCGCAGCTGAAGCTGAATTTGCTGATCGGCCTCAGGCCGCACAGAAGCTCGGCGACCTCGGCAACGGTCGTCCCAAGGCCTTTCGGGTTCTGCTCGGCCCAGACGACCGGTACCCCCAGCGCCCGGGCGCCCCGGACGAGCCTCTGGACGTTTGCGATAAACTCTTCCCGGGCGTGCATCGCGCGGGATAATTTTTCCTGGATGTCGACGACCAGAAGGGTCGTGTCATGGACGGTAAGCATGGTGATCCCCTCCTTATTCTGCAACCATTGGGATTTTCGCGCGAACGATTACGTGTCGAAAATGGGCACACTGCGCCAGCGCCCAACCCGCAGCCACCCGTCCCGGCGCTCCTCGGACGCCCGCCGCTCCTCGGTCCTACGGCGTTCCTGGCCGCCGCGGACAACGTGTGTGCTTCTGGCATGCGAGCGCTTTTCCTGGTCCGTGCGTCTCTCCGTCGAAGACCGCTCGACCCACACCGCGTCCGGCGATTCATTCAGCGCGTAATTCTGCGCTCGATTACACCCATCCATTCCGCTGTCCTCCGTATCCAGATCCTATCCACTGGCGGCGCACCGTCAACCGGTTCCATTTCAACGTGAGAACGTCAGCAATTAAGTGCAGCGTAAATCGTCTAATTAGATCTAAATTGCCAGAATTTATAGGAGTTTTCCTTGCTCCTGTCAAATGAAAATTGCCCCGGTCGCAGGTGCCCCCTTGCCATGCATGCACCGATTCTGTTAAAGGTGCTTTAAAGTATGCGCATTCAAACACCAAACACTAAAAGCCAAACACGGATTGCATGAAACCGATTGTCGCCATCATGGGCCGCCCCAACGTGGGCAAATCAACGCTCTTCAACCGCATCACCCGCACCCGGGACGCCCTCGTGGACGATACTCCCGGGGTGACCCGTGACCGGCATTACGGCCACGCATCCTGGAACGAGGTCGGCTTCCGGGTGATCGACACCGGCGGGTTCGCCGAAGACGACGACGACGCGTTCTCCAAGGAAATCCGCTTTCAAATTGCTCAGGCCGTCGCAGAGGCGGACGTCATCCTGTTCGTCCTGGACGGACAGGCCGGGCTGTCGCCCTACGACCGCGGCCTGCTCGACACCCTGCGGGGCATCCGCAAGCCCGTGTTCTACGTGGTGAACAAAATCGACAGCCCCGAAATGGAAGTCCGCCTGGCCGATTTCTACCGCTTGGGGATCGAGCCGCTCTACCCGGTCTCGGCCGAGCACCGCTACGGTGTGAGCGATTTTCTCGACGATCTGGTCAAAGCCCTGCCGCAGCCCCCTGAGGATGCGGACGGGCCGGGGGCCGCCGAGATGATCGGCCTGGCCGTTGTCGGCCGGCCGAACGTGGGCAAGTCTTCCCTGATCAATCGCATCCTGGGGCAGGAGCGCCTGGTGGTGAGCGCCACTCCGGGTACGACGCGGGATTCGACCGACAGCATCTACCGCCGCGGCGACACCTCCTACCGGATGATCGACACGGCCGGTATCCGCCGCAAGGGAAAGGTATCCGAGAAGCTGGAAAAGTTTTCGGTGATCAAAGCCCTGCAAAGCCTCGAGCGCTGTGACGTCGCGCTGATCGTCCTGGACGCCGGGGAGGGCATCACGGATCAGGACATCACCGTGGCCGGCTATGCCTTCGAGCGCGGGTGCGGGTGCGTCCTGGTGCTCAACAAGTGGGACCTGGCGGAGAAAAGCGGCACCCTCGAACGAAAAATCGTCGAGGAACTCCGCATGCAGGCCAAGTTCATGAGTTTTGCGCCGGTTCTGACGGTCTCCGCCCTGAGCGGCCGCCGGGTGAGCAAGATCTTCGGCGTGGTGAACGAGGTCTATGCACAGTACTGCCGGCGGATTGCCACCGGCGAGCTGAACCGCTTCCTTGAAACGGCTCTCGGCCGAAACCCGCCGCCGCTTTACCGTGGCCGGCCGGTCAAGTTCTACTATGCCACCCAGACCGGCAGCCGGCCGCCGACGATCATCTTTTTCGTGAACCACCCCAAGGCGGTGCACTTTTCCTACAAGCGTTACCTGCTCAATCAGTTCCGCGAGCAGACCGGCCTGGACAAGACGCCGGTTCGGTTGATCCTGCGGGAGCGGCAGAGACGCGAATAATGGACCTCTTCGACTACCATGCCCGCAAGGAGACCGATGCGGCACGGCCGCTGGCCGAACGCATGCGGCCACGGCACCTTTCCGAGTTCATCGGTCAGCGGCGGGTCGTGGGCGAGGGGGCGCTGATCCGACATGCGGCCGAGGCCGACCGGGTTTTTTCCATGATCCTCTGGGGGCCGCCCGGCTGCGGGAAAACGACACTCGCCCGCATCATCGCCGGTGACACCCGGGCGCACTTCGTCCATTTCTCGGCGGTGCTCTCCGGGGTCAAGGAGATCCGGGCGGTGATCGAGGAGGCCCGCGAGCAGCAGCGGATGCACCGCCGCCGCACGGTGCTCTTCGTCGACGAGATCCACCGCTTCAACAAGGCCCAGCAGGACGCCTTCCTGCACCACGTCGAAAGCGGGCTGATCACCCTCATCGGCGCCACCACCGAGAACCCGTCTTTCGAGGTCATCGCGCCGCTGCTCTCGCGCTGCCGGGTGGTGACACTGGACCGGCTCACGGAGGCGGACATCGCCGCCATCGTCGGGCAGGCCCTTAAGGACGAGGAGCGGGGGCTCGGAAAGGCGGGGATAGCCCTCGATGCAGATGCCCTGGCCTTCCTCGTGCGCGTGGCGGACGGAGATGCCCGCGCGGCCTTGAACAGCCTCGAGATCGCCGCCTCTCTGACGCCGCCGGCGGCAGCGGGTGCTTCTGCCCCGCCGCAGATCACACTCTCTGTCATGCAGCAGGCCGTGCAGAAAAAGGCGCTGGTCTACGACAAGGCCGGGGAGGGGCATTACAACTTGATCTCGGCCCTGCACAAGAGCCTGCGGGGCAGCGATCCGGATGCCGCCCTCTACTGGCTCGCCCGCATGCTGGAGTCCGGGGAAGACCCGTTTTTCATCGCTCGCCGCATGGTGCGGTTTGCCTCCGAGGACATCGGCAACGCCGACCCAGGCGCCCTGGGGGTTGCCATGAACGCCATGGAGGCCTTCCGCTTCCTGGGGCACCCGGAAGGGGAGCTGGCCCTCGTCCAGGCCGCCGTCTATCTGGCGACCGCCCCCAAGAGCAACCGCCTCTACGCCGCCCATACCCGCGTCAAGGAGGTGATCGCCGCCAGCGGCTCGCTGCCGGTGCCGCTTCACATCCGCAATGCACCCACGGCGCTGATGAAAAACATCGGCTACGGCCGCGGTTATAAATATGCCCATGACTTCAAAGAGGGCTACGCGGCCCAGGACTATCTGCCGGACGAACTGCAGGGCCGGGTGTTCTACCAGCCGACGGACCGGGGGTATGAAAAGACCGTCAAGGAGCGGCTGGAACGCTGGCGGCAGCTGCGCCGGAGCCCTGAAGCGGGCGGCAACGTGCCGGACAAGAAACGCGGATGCCCCGATTGACCGGGCGCAGGGGGGTGTGCTATAAATTCTGCCTTTGGTAACCACGCACTAGATAAACTGAAGGAAAAGAGATGCGCGATCATTATGGCCCTTCAATCTTCAGCCTAAACACTTGAACCGAGGAGGAGTGACGATGAAGGAAGCGGTGATTGTCAGCGGTGTGAGGACTGCGGTAGGCGCGTTCGGTGGCGGATTGAAGGATGTCCCCGTGGTGGAGCTCGGTGCCTTGGTGATAAAAGAGGCGCTGAAACGGGCCAACCTGCGGCCGGTTCCGAGCCAGGCCATGAAGGACGCTGCACCCGACAAGCTCAAGGAGCAGGGGCTGATCGAGCTGGAAAAGAAAGCCCAGAGTTGGAACGCAGACGCCACGCCGGTGGCCGTGGACGAAGTCATCATGGGCAACGTGCTGCAGGCCGCCCAGGGGCAGAACCCCGCCCGGCAGGCCACGATCGGCGCGGGCCTGTCCAAGGAAACCCCCGCCCTGACCATCAACAAGGTGTGCGGCTCGGGTCTCAAGGCCATTGCCCTGGGCGCCTCCGCGATCATGACCGGTCAGGCCGACATTGTGGTCGCCGGCGGCATGGAGAACATGAGTCTCGCTCCGATGGCGCAGCCCAAGGCGCGCTGGGGCTACCGCATGGAGCTCACCGGCAAGGGTGAGATCTACGACCTGATGGTGTTCGACGGGCTTTACGAGATTTTCTACGGCTATCACATGGGGGTCACCGCGGAGAATATCGCCGCGCTTTACTCCATCGGCCGCACCGAGCAGGATGAACTCGGCGTGCTGAGCCATGCCCGGGCGATGGCCGCCATCAAGGGCGGGTTGTTCGCGGGGGAGATCGTCCCGGTCGTCATCAAGGATCGCAAGGGCGACATCGTCTTCAACACCGACGAGCGGCCCATGGAAACCAGCCTGGAGAAAATGGGCAAGCTGCGGCCGGCCTTCAAGAAGGACGGAACGGTCACCGCCGGCAACGCCTCGGGCATCAACGACGGTGCGGCCGCAGTGGTGCTGATGAGCGCCGAAAAAGCCAGGGAACTGGGGCTCAAACCGTTGGTCACGATCAAAGCCTTTGCCTCCGGCGGCCTGGATCCGGCCTACATGGGTCTGGGCCCGGTGCCGGCCGTGCGCAAGGTGCTGAAAGCCACGGGCATGGGCTTGGGCGACATCGACATGATCGAACTCAACGAGGCCTTCGCCTCCCAGGCCATCGGCTGCATGCGTGAGCTCGGCCTCAAGAACGACCGGCCGAACGAGCTGGGCAGCGGCATATCCCTCGGGCACCCCATCGGGGCCACCGGTGCGCGGCAGATGGTGACCGCCATGCACCACATGCGCCGCAAGGGCTACCGCACCGGCCTGATCACCATGTGCATCGGCGGCGGCATGGGCATGGCCATGATCGTGGAGGGGTGAGCGTCTTTTTCCTTTACATGATTTATAGTTATTGCTAATAGTTAACTATAAGATTGCAAGGTGGAGGAGATCACATTATGGATGTCGCCCGAAAGCTTGGGATTCTGGTGTTTTGCGCCGTACCGGCCATCGTCGGTGGGGGCATCGTCTACCACTTTACCGGGTCCCTGACGTCGATTTTCATTTATCAGGTCATCCTGCTGCTGGCCGCCGGGGCGTTCGTCAGCAGGTAAGACCCGCTTTTCGCAACCGCATCGGATTCATTCCGCCACGGCCGCCATGTTTCCAGTGGGAAACCGGGGGGCCGTGGCGTGCTTTGTTCACTTTAAGCCGTTGGGTCTTTTCCCCTTTCTGCTATCCAGCGTTGCGTCTCTGCCGATCCGGGCCGGTCGCCCGCGGTCCGCACCTCGACCGCCGCAGGATCGACAACAAGCTGTGTGCCAGGAGCAAAAATGATTCAGATGAACAGGACACCCGAAATCAGCATCGAGAAGGAGATGAAAAAATCCTATCTCGATTACGCCATGAGCGTCATCATCGGCCGGGCGTTGCCGGATGTGCGCGACGGGCTCAAACCCGTTCACCGCCGCGTGCTCTACGCCATGGGCGAGCTCAAGAACGACTTCAACAAGCCCTATAAGAAGTCGGCCCGCATCGTCGGCGACGTGATCGGCAAATACCATCCGCACGGCGACACCGCCGTTTACGACACCATCGTGCGCATGGCTCAGGATTTCTCCATGCGCTACCCGCTCGTCGACGGCCAGGGCAACTTCGGGTCCATCGACGGGGATCCGCCGGCCGCCATGCGGTACACCGAGATCCGGATGCAGCGCTTGGCCCACGAGATACTCGCGGACCTGGACAAGGAGACGGTGGACTTTGCCCCCAACTACGACGAGTCCCTCGTCGAGCCTTGCGTGATGCCGTCCAAGATACCGAACCTGTTGGTCAACGGCTCGGCCGGCATCGCTGTCGGCATGACCACCAACATTCCCCCGCACAACCTCTCCGAGGTGACCGACGCTTTGATAGCCCTGATCGACAACCCCGGGATGAGCGGCGAGGATCTGATGGCGCAGGTGCCCGGCCCCGACTTCCCCACCGGTGGCATCATCTACGGCCGGGGTGGAATTCGCGAAGCCTACACGACCGGCCGGGGCATCATCCGAGTCCGCGCTCGGGTGATGGTCGAGAAGGATAAGCACCATCAGACCGAAACCCTGATCATCACGGAGCTGCCGTATCAGGTCAACAAGGCCAAGTTGGTCGAAAAAATTGCCGAACTGCTCCGGGACAAGCAGCTCGATGGCGTCAAGTACGTCCGGGACGAATCCGACCGGGAAGGAATGCGGATCGCGCTGGGGATGAAGAAGGACGGGATGGCGCCCGTGATCATCAACCAGCTCTTCAAACACACGCGGATGGAGACCAGCTTCGGAATCATCTTTCTCGCTATCGTCAACAACCGGCCGGAGCTGCTGACGCTCAAGGAGATCCTGGAGTATTTCGTCCTGCACCGCAAAGACATCGTCATCCGGCGCACCCGTTTCGACCTGGCCAAGGCCGAGGCCCGCGCCCACATTTTGGAAGGTCTCAAGATCGCCCTGGACCACCTGGATGAAGTGGTGGCGCTGATCCGGCAGTCGGCCTCGCCGGCCGAGGCGCGCGAGCGGCTCATGGCGAACTACGGGCTTTCCGAGATCCAGGCCCAGGCCATCCTGGACATGCGGCTGCAGCGTTTGACCGGGCTCGAGCGCGAGAAAATCCTGGCGGAGTACCGGAGCGTGCTCAAGGATATCGCCTGGTTCAAGGAGATCCTGGCGAGCGAGCGGATCGTGCTGGACATCATCAAGAACGAGCTGCTCGAGATGAAACATCAGTTCGGCGACCCGCGGCTGACGGAAATCGTCGAGGAGACGCGCGAGATTTCGATCGAGGACATGATCATCGAAGAGGACATGGTGGTCACCATCTCCAACCGCGGCTACATCAAGCGCAACCCGATCACACTTTACCGCAGTCAGCGGCGCGGCGGCAAGGGGGTCACCGCCATGGGCACCCGCGAGGACGATTTCGTGGAGCGGCTCTTCGTGGCTTCGACCCACCACACCTTCCTGTTTTTCAGCAACCTCGGCAAGGTTTACTGGTGCAAGTGCTACGACATCCCCCAGGCCAGCCGGCTCAGTCTCGGCAAGGCCGTCGTCAATCTGCTCAACATGGAAGAGCAGGAGCGGCTGACCACCGTGCTGGCCGTGCCCGAGTTTGCGCCGGGCAAATACGTGCTGATGGCCACCCGCAACGGACTGGTGAAGAAGACCGACCTCATGGCCTACAGCCGGCCGCGTTCCGGCGGGATCATCGCCATCAACCTGCTGGAGGGCGACGAGCTGATCGCGGCCCACATCACCGACGGCACCATGAACGTTTTTCTCGGCTCGGCCGAGGGCAAGGCCATCCGCTTCCATGAGTCCGACGTGCGCGCCTCGGGCCGGGTGGCTACCGGCGTGCACGGCATGAAGCTCGCCCCGGGCGAGAAGCTGGTCAGCATGGAGGTCCTGAGCCACGGTCAGACCCTGTTCACCGTCACTGAAAACGGGTACGGCAAGCGCACGTCCATCGACGAATACCCGGTGCACAAGCGCGGGGGCAAGGGCGTCATCGCCATCAAGACCTCTCAGCGCAATGGCAAGGTGGTGGCCATTCGCCTGGTCAACGATGAGGACGACGTGATGATGATGACCAACATCGGCAAGGTCATCCGGACCTCGATCCGGGGGATTTCCGTCATCAGCCGCAACACCCAGGGGGTGACGCTCATCGGTGTCGACGTCGGCGAGCGGGTGGTGGGCGCAGCGCGGCTGGGCGAAAAGGACGACGACACACCCGCCGAAGGGGCCGGCGACGATGCCGAATAATATGGACATCCTGCCGGCTGATTTCCGGATCGGTGTCGTCGGCGGCGGCAGCTGGGGCACGACGATAGCCGACCTGCTCGCCTCGAAAGGCTTTGCGGTCGACCTGTGGGTGTTCGAGCCCGAAGTGGTCGAGCAGATCGCGGGGCTGCGGGAAAACCGCCTGTTCCTGCCGGGCGTCACACTCTCCCCGAATCTGACGGCCTCCACCGATCTTGCGCGGGTGATCTCCGGAAAAGGGCTGGTCGTCGTCGTGGTGCCGTCCCACCTCATCCGTGGCACAACGGCCGCCATGGCCGGCGCGCTGGGTCCGGAAACCATGGTGGTCTCGGCATCCAAGGGGATCGAGAACGGCACGCATCTGACCATGACCGGGGTGCTGAAGGAGACGCTGAAACTCACCGATCAGCGTCTGGGGGTCTTGTCCGGCCCCAGCTTCGCGGTGGAGGTGGCCCGGAAGCTGCCGACCGTCGTCACGGTGGCCTCCCGCAACCCGGTGTTGGCCCAGCGGGTGCAGCACGTCTTTGCCGCGCCCTACTTCCGGGTGTACACGAGTCAGGACACGATCGGGGTGGAGCTCGGCGGCTCGGTCAAGAATGTGATTGCCATTGCTGCCGGCATTATCGATGGCTTGGGGCTAGGGCTGAACACCCGGGCGGCCCTCATCACTCGCGGCATGACCGAGATCCGGCGGCTGGGGGTGCGCCTGGGCGCCAACCCCCGCACCTTTACAGGGCTGGCGGGGTACGGCGACCTGATCCTGACCTGCACCGGCGATCTCAGCCGCAACCACACCGTGGGCAAGAAAATCGGTCAGGGGGTGCGACTGTCCGACATCCTGGCCCAGACGCGCAGTGTGGCCGAAGGCGTGCGCACCGCCAAGTCGGTGTACGACCTCTCCCGCCAGCTGGGTGTCGAGATGCCGATCAGCCATGGCACCTACCGGGTGCTGTACGAAGATCTGCCCCCGCGGGAGGCGCTTTACCAGTTGATGACGCGGGACCTCAAGCAGGAACTGGACGACGACTGATGGCGAAGCCGAAAGCCCAATTTCGGCGTTGCGCTTCGCCCCGTCCTCACTGCGGCGTACTGAACGTACGCCTCGTGAGGCGGGGCTCACGCGCCTTGAACTTGGGCTTTGGGCTTCGCCATCCGGGCGTTGATGGTTTCTTTCACCTTGGGACTGCAAAAGATGGTTGATCGAGCCGAGCACAAGGGCGCAGGGCATCGCGGGCGGCTGCGGGAGCGCTTTCTGACGGGTGGGCTGGACGGTTTCCTCGACTACGAGGTGATCGAACTGCTCCTGACCTTGGGCACCCCGCGCAAGGACTGTAAAGACGCTGCCAAGACCGCCCTGACACGGTTCAAGACACTCCAGGGCGTCCTGGAAGCCAGCGTCGAGGAACTTCGGGAGATCCCGGGCATCGGTCCGGTTAATTCGTTCGGCATCAGACTGGCCAAGGCGGTTTCCGAGCGTTATCTTGCTAAAAAAGTGATCGGCAAAGACGCCGTCACCAACTCCCGGGAACTCTTCAATTACTTGAACACGTCCATCCGGGACAAGACGCGTGAATGCTTCATGGTGATTTTTTTGGACTCGAAGAACCGGGTTATCGCCATGGAGGCCCTCTCCGAGGGGACCTTGACTGCCAGCAGTGTCTACCCCCGGGAGGTGATCAAGGCCGCGCTCCAGCACCATGCGGCGGCACTTATTTTCGCCCACAACCACCCGTCCGGTGAACCCCGGCCATCCGCCGAGGATTTGGCCATTACGCGCCAGCTGGTTTTTGCGGGACGCATCATGGGCATCACGGTCCACGAGCATCTGATCATCGGCGACAGCCGTTATTTCAGCTTCGCGGACCAAGGCCACATGGCGCGGTTGAATTCAGAGTTCGAGGCAAACCGCTAAAGCGGATCTGAGGTATGGCCGATCTTAACTCACAGACACTACCGGAGTGCTTTGCCCGGCTGGAGGCGGTTTTTCCCCTCGGGGAGGATGGGCTGCGGCACACGCCGCCCGCCTGCCTCGGTTGCGCGGTGAAGACCGAATGCCTGCGGGCGGCGGTCCAGGGGCAGCAGGGCCTTGCCGTGCACGAGGAGCGGTTGGCCCGGGCTTACGAGGCCGGGCAGGTGGGGTTCCTGAATCGCTGGGCCCGGCAGAAGGGGCTGGAACGGCAAAAAGAAAAAAACGGGTGCTGGTTGCGCCTGAGAAGGCTGGTGAACCTGTGGCGCTAATGCACAAACAGATCGAACGGTTGGCGCTGGGCAGATGCGGGGCGGGCCGAACGGCGCGAGACGGCTGCTAACATGGGAAGGTCGTTGATCGTCATCGTGGTGGTGCTCCTGCTGATGTCGTCGCTCTTTCTGTTCCTTCTGGTCCCGGGGATTCGCAACCAACTGATGACCTGCTACGACCTGGTGTGCGACCGCGAGGTCGTGCGGCAGTTCGTGGTCGACTACGGTTGGTGGGCGCCGCTTATTTTCATGGGGCTGCAGGTCGGGCAGGTGCTGTTTGCGCCCATCCCCGGAGAGGTGACCGGCCTGCTCGGGGGCTACGCCTTCGGCGCCCTGAGCGGGTTCCTGATGTCCACGGTCGCGCTGACCGCGGGGTCCATGCTCAATTTCGCTATCGGTCGCCTGCTGGGCGAGCGGTTTGTGCGCCGGTTCGCCGGCAGCGAGATGTATCAGAAGTTCAACCGCCTCGTCCAATACAAGGGGGTGCTGGTGATCTTTCTCATGTACCTCGTCCCCGGCTTCCCCAAAGACTACCTCTGCATGATTCTAGGGCTGACCAGCCTTCCCACTAGCGTCTTTTTCGTCGTGACCACGGTGGGGAGGATCCCCGGCACTCTGGCCCTGAGCCTGCAGGGGGCGTCGATCTACGACAAGGATTACATCTCTTTCGTGATCATCACCGTGCTTTCCCTCCTGTTCGTGCTCTTCGGTTTCTTGTACCGGGATGCTCTCTACCGCTGGATGGAAAGACAAAAAAGGAAGTAAACCGGCCTCCCGACGGCCGAGATCTGTGAACTGCCGCTTTATCTCTGCTTTTGAGTGTGATATCGTTGTACCAGGGTGTTGAAAAACTGCGCCGAAGGCTGTGATCCGGCGTTGCGCGGCTTTTGTAAATACTCAGAGGAGAGGCCATTGGCATTCTGGAACTACCGCGAGGCCTTGAGCCTTGCCGACAGACTCAGGCGTTCCTACTACGAACTCCTGCGCGATGACCTCGACCAGTTTCTCATCCAGTATTCGCTGATCGACTCCTACCACAATTTTGTCAGCCACCAGACGCCCTACCCGTTTGTGGAAAAGCGGGAGCTGAAACCGCGCGCCCGGATACCGGATCAGGAATACGAGCTGCACAACTCCTTTCTCGTCGTCTTCGTCGAGGACGCCATCCCCCCCGAGCACAAGAAGTACATCCGGTTTTTCGAGGAGAACCGCACCACCAAGGTGAACCTTCTGCGCGCCCAGAGCCTGCCCCAACTCGGCAAATACGACCGCAACTGGCGCTACCTGGAATCGATCCATTTTCGGAATTTCATCCGGTCGCTGCTGCCGGTCGATTATGCCCTGCTCATCCAGCGCGACCCGGTGAGCCACTCCCACAGCCGGTACCATCTTTCGCACTACCACGTCCGGATCGACTGGCCGATCAGCGATGCCGCTGAGGACCTCGCGCGCAACCTGCGCTACATCTCGAAAGAGATTTACGAAAAGGGCGAAAAATGCGCTGAAGACCTCCAGCGCAAGCTGTTCGAATACTACGGTCAGCCGGTCATGGCGGGCGGGCGGCGCACGGCCGCGATCGTGGCCGCCCAGTATCTGCGCCGGGTGCCCGGCATCACCACGGTGTATGCCAGCAGCAGCGGTTCGCGCGCGCTGATTCGCATCTCCGAACGCGGGATCGCCCGGCTGGTGCTGATGAAATTCCTGAAAGCCGACCTGGAAGAGATTGCCGCCCAAAACGGCCTCTCCCCCCACAAGGTCAAGAAATATTACGTCGTGGCCCGGGAAGGAAGCGAGCGGGTGTGCATCGTCCAGGCGACCTATTCCCGAACGTACCATGCCCGGGCGCCTGAGGACGGTAAACTGCGCGACGTCAAGCCGGACCTGAACTGGCTTGCGGTGGGCGAGCAGCATATTCTGCCCAAGCCGGGGGTCTGGAAGTACCCGCCGCTGCCGGTCAATGTGATTTATAC
>JBFYWS010000510.1:0-12152 GCA_041310935.1 Desulfobacteraceae bacterium
CCCGGGAGTCTCCCAGGACGGCCACGTCGTAATCGGCCGGCGGGCGCCCGAGCAGCAGGTCGCGGACGCAGCCGCCGACGAGGTAGGCCCCCTCGCAGGTCGGAAAATAGGCGGGAAGGGAAGGCAGCATGTCATCACTTAGCATTATTTATCGGCGTCGAAAACATGAAACCACTTGACAGACCGGGGGTTCTGATATAAAAATATACTTATCGCTATCTGGGGCAAGATCAACCCGCCCGTTATGAGGATTCATTTTCTCTATCGCCTTAAAATCCTCCTTTTCGACCGACAGGGTTCCAATCCTCTGACCACCAGGTAATAGGCACGTCGTTTGAAATTTTCCAGTTGACACGTTTTGAGGCTCTGTATTTTCTCAGCCACTTGCCGCGATGATCGCTGTAACTTCTTGGGGCGCAAACACCCATTATCGATCCAGCTCACAAAAACGGAGAGAACCACCGGCGGCAGCAATAGTCCGGGACGACCCGCGGATGCCTCTGTGCGTCCGGAACCACATCAAGGGGAATCGCATTAATGAACATCGCCGAACTCAAAGAGAAAAAAATCAGCGAACTCATGCAGATGGCCAATGGCTTCAACATTGAAGGCGCCTCCAACATGCGCAAGCAGGAGTTGATGTTCGCGCTGCTGCAGAACCAGATCGAGAAAAACGGTATGATCTACGGGGAGGGAACCCTGGAGATTCTGCCGGACGGATTCGGGTTCCTGCGCTCGCCCAGCTCCAACTACCTGCCCGGCCCCGACGACATCTACGTGTCGCCCTCCCAGATCCGGCGCTTCAGCCTGCGGACCGGCGACACCATTTCGGGCCAGATCCGGCAGCCCAAGGAGTCCGAGCGCTATTTCGCCCTGCTCAAAGTCGAAGCAACGAACTACGAGGACCCCGAAGTCGCCCGCGACAAGATCCTTTTTGACAACCTGAAACCGCTCTATCCCGAACGCAAGATGAACCTCGAATCCGACCCCGAGAACTTCTCCACGCGCATCCTGGATCTCATGGTGCCGATCGGCTTCGGTCAGCGCTGCCTCATCGTCTCGCCGCCGCGCTCGGGCAAGACCATGCTGCTCCAGTCTATCGCCAACGCCATCATCAAGGGCCACAAGGACGTGGTCCCCTTCGTGCTGCTCATCGACGAGCGACCGGAGGAAGTGACCGACATGGAGCGCACGGTCAAAGCGGAGGTGATCAGCTCGACCTTCGACGAGCCGGCCGAGCGCCACGTGCAGGTGGCCGAGATGGTCATCGAGAAAGCCAAGCGCCTGGTCGAGCACAAGAAAGACGTCGTGATTCTGCTGGACAGCATCACGCGCCTGGCGCGGGCGCACAACGCGGTCGTCCCGCCGAGCGGCAAGATCCTCTCCGGCGGTGTCGACTCCAACGCCCTGCAGCGGCCAAAGCGCTTCTTCGGCGCGGCCCGCAACATCGAGGAGGGCGGCAGCCTCACCATCATCGCGACCGCCCTGGTCGACACCGGAAGCCGCATGGACGAGGTGATCTTCGAAGAGTTCAAGGGGACCGGCAACGCCGAGATCCAGCTCGACCGGAAGCTTTCGGACAAGCGCGTCTTCCCGGCCGTCGACATCAAGCGCTCCGGCACCCGCAAGGAGGAGTTGCTGCTCGAAAAGGACGTGCTCAACCGTGTCTGGATCCTGCGCAAACTGCTCACCACCCTCAACACGGTGGACAGCATGGAGTTTTTGCTTGAAAAAATGAAAGGAACGAAGAATAATAGGGACTTCATGAATTCCATGAA
The DNA here is from genome assembly GCA_041310935.1 of Desulfobacteraceae bacterium. Classification (GTDB taxonomy): domain Bacteria; phylum Desulfobacterota; class Desulfobacteria; order Desulfobacterales; family SpSt-501; genus SpSt-501. The sequence continues at coordinate 1,779 of JBFYWS010000510.1, forward strand.
TGCATAGACCGGAAGGGAACAATACAGAAGAGGGGGGACTCACCTGTAATGAAAAAGGACATTCATCCGAAGTACGAGGAAACGAAGATCCGTTGCGCCTGCGGAAACGTGATCGAGACCGGCTCCACCCGGGACAACATCTCAGTGGAAATCTGCTCTAATTGCCACCCGTTTTTCACGGGCAAGCAGAAACTGGTCGATACGGCCGGCCGCATAGAGCGCTTCCGCAAGAAGTATGCGAAGTTCCAGAAGCAGGAAAAGACGGCGTAACCGCTTCCACCCGCCCGCACCCCGTTGACCGGAGCTGCCGCGCGCCGGAGAACCCGCGGGTCGTCATTCAATCGTCACGTGCATCTTGATGGGCCAGCCACCTTCGGGCCGGGGAGGAATCTCCCCGCGCCCGAGGTCTTTTTTGCGCCTGCGGCGGGCACCGGTGAATGAACCATGTATGCCAAACTCAAAGGCGTCGAACAGCGCTTCATCGAAGTCGAACAGCATCTGAGCGATCCGGGCCTCATCGGCAACCGGGAGGCTTACCAGAAGGCCGTGCGCGAGCACTCGGACCTCGGCAAGATCGTCGCGGTGTTTCGCCGGCACAAGGAGGCCGCCGCCCGCATCCAGGAGAGCCGCGAACTGCTGAACGACGCTGACGCCGAAATCCGCAACCTGGCCAAAGAAGAGCTCGCCGCCCTCACCGCGGAACAGGCGCGGCTTGAAAGCGACTTGCTGATGTTATTGGTGCCGCGCGACCCGAACGACGACAAGAACGTGATCCTCGAGATCCGCGCCGGCACCGGCGGCGACGAGGCGGGGCTTTTCGCCAGCGACCTGTTCCGCATGTATTGCCGATATGCTGAAGGCCGCAGCTGGAAGATCGAAATCATCTCGGGCCATCCCACCGGCGCGGGAGGGGTGAAAGAGGCGATCGTCATGATCCAGGGCAAGGGGGCCTACAGCGCCCTCAAGTACGAGAGCGGCATTCACCGCGTGCAGCGTGTGCCGGCGACCGAAGCCCAGGGCCGCATCCACACCTCGGCCGTCACCGTGGCGGTGCTGCCCGAGGCCGAGGAGGTGGATGTGGCGATCAATCCCAACGACCTACGCATCGACGTCTACCGCTCGGGGGGGCCGGGAGGCCAAAGCGTCAACACCACGGATTCGGCGGTGCGGGTCACGCACCTGCCGACCGGCCTGGTGGTCATCTGCCAGGACGAGAAGTCGCAGCTCAAGAACAAAAACAAGGCGCTCAAGGTGCTGCGCGCCCGGCTGCTCGACGCCAAGATCCAGGAGCAGGACCAGCAGCGCTCCGAGGAGCGCAAGAGCCAAGTGGGCAGCGGCGACCGCAGCGGCCGCATCCGGACCTACAACTTCCCGCAGAGCCGGGTGACCGATCACCGCATCGGGCTGACCCTCCACCGGCTGGAGGCCATCCTCCAGGGGGAGATCCAGGAGTTGATCGACGGGCTGACCACCCACTACCAGACCCAGGCCTTGCAGAATGTCGAACCCGCCGCCAGCCGCTGACCTGGAATGGAGCATCCTGAGGGTCATCCTGTGGGCGGCCGCCTATCTGAAGGAACGCGGGATCGAGAGCCCCCGGTCGGCGGCCGAAATTCTCCTGGCGCACGCCCTGCGGACCGATCGGGTGCAGCTCTACGTACACCACGACAAGCCGCTGGAGAAGGCAGAGCTCGCCGCGTTCAAAGAGCTCATCCGCCGGCGGCTGCGGCGGGAGCCCGTGGCCTACATCGTGGGCCGCAAGGGGTTCTGGACGCTTGATCTCGCCGTCGGTCCGGAGGTGTTGATCCCCCGGCCCGAAACCGAATGCCTGGTGGAGGCGGCCCTCTCCGTGCTGGTGAAGGTCCCCGAGGGGCGCTGTGCCCGGGTGTTGGACCTCGGGACCGGTTCGGGGGCCGTCGTTCTGGCGCTGGCCGCCGAAGCCGGCCGGCACCGGTATTTCGCTTCCGACCTGTCGATCGCGGCCGTCGCCTGCGCGCGCCGCAACGCCCTTGCCGCCGGCGTCGGAGGCCGGGTGGAATTTTTTGCGGCGGACTGGTTTGGCGCGCTCACGTGCGGGGGCGAGCCGTTCGACGTGATCGTCTCCAACCCGCCGTACGTGACCGTTAGCGCCCTAGCCGAACTTCAGCCGGAGATCGTGCGCCATGAGCCGCGTCTTGCCCTCGATGGGGGCCCGGACGGCCTGAAAAGCTACCGCGCGATCATCGGCGCGGCCGGCAGCCACCTGGCGCCCGGCGGTGCGCTCCTGCTCGAGATCGGTTACGACCAGCGGGAGGCGGTGCAGGGGATTGCGGCGCAGGCCGGCGGCTACGACGATGTGCGCTGTGTGGCGGATTACGCCGGCCGCGACCGGGTGGTCGCATTGCGGAAAAAAGGTGTTGCGGCTGATCCAAAGATTTGCTAAATAAAACAATTTGAGTAACGACTCAGGTAGATAGACTGAAGGCGGATAGACTGAAGGAAAAAACATGCGCGATCACACAAAGCCAACTTCGTTTGAAACCGTTGACCGGTGATGGTGTCATGGATGATCATTATTGCCTTTCAGTCTTCAGCCTAAATACCTGAGCAGTTGCGTGTCATCAACTACACACGCAGCCGGACGGCTTCCCGGTGCCCCGGACTCGGGGCTGGAGGCTATAACGACGGCGGCGGTGGAAAAACCGAAAAGAAGGGAGAATAGTATGGCGTACGTCACCATGAAGGAACTCCTTGAAGCCGGAGTTCATTTCGGCCACCAGACCAAGCGTTGGAACCCGAAGATGAAGCCTTACATCTTCGGCGCCCGCAACGGGATCTACATTGTCGACCTGCAGAAGACGGTCAAGATGTTCAAGACGGCCTATGACTTTCTCGTGGAAAACGCCGCGAACGGCAACTCAACGCTCTTCGTCGGAACCAAGAAACAGGCCCGGGACTCCATCTACGAGGAGGCCAACCGGTGCGAAATGTTCTACGTGCATAATCGCTGGCTGGGGGGGATGCTGACCAACTTCCAGACGATCCGCAAGAGCATCGAGCGGCTGAACCACCTCAACACCATCCACAACGACGGCACGATCAACCTTTTCCCCAAGAAGGAGCGGCTGCAGCTGGCCAAGGAGCGCGAGAAGCTCGACGGCAACCTGGGCGGCATCCGGCCCATGGCGAGTCTGCCGGGGGCGATTTTCATCGTGGACCCCAAGAACGAGGAGATCGCCGTGCACGAAGGCCGGCGGCTGAAGATCCCCATTGTCGCCATCGTCGACACCAACTGTGACCCGGATGTCATCGACTACGCCATCCCCGGCAACGACGACGCCATCCGCGCCATTCGGCTCCTGACCTCACGGGTCGCCGACGCCTGCATCGAAGGCCGTAAGAAATGGACGGAGCGCATGCAGGCCGAGACAGACAAAACTCAGCCGGAGGAGCACAAACCGACCGTCGCTGCGGCGGAGCTCAAGCCGGGCGAACGCAAGGTGATTTCCGACGGCAGTGCGGGACCGGTGGTGGAAATCATTCGACGCTCAACGGCCGATGCGGCGCTTGTCGGCGCGGCGTCGGACCCGGCCGGTGACGCCGGAGAGCGTGCGAGCACAGGAGACGAATGATGGCTGAAATCAGTGCAGCACTTGTCAAAGAGTTGCGGGAAAAAACCGGCACCGGCATGATGGACTGCAAGCAGGCCTTGGCGGCCTCCGGCGGCGACATGACCAAAGCGATTGAGTTCCTGCGCAAGAAGGGGCTCGCCACGGCCCAGAAGCGCGCCGGCCGCGCGACCAGCGAAGGCACCATTGCGACGTACGTCCACATGGGCGGAAAACTGGGCGTGATGGTCGAGGTCAACTGCGAAACCGACTTTGTCGCCAAGAACGAGGCGTTCCAGGAGTGTGCCAAGAACATCGCCATGCACATCGCCGCCTCCAACCCGATCGCGGTGCGTCCCGAGGATGTTCCGGCCGAGACCATCGCCACGGAAAAAGAGATCTACGCTGCTCAGGCCCGGGAAACCGGCAAACCCGAGCAGGTGATCGAGAAAATTGTCGAGGGCAAGCTCAAAAAGTTCTACGAAGACAGCTGCCTGCTGAATCAGGCCTACGTTCGCAACCCGGACATCACGGTGGCCGACCTTCTCAACGAGCTCGTTGCCAAGATCGGCGAGAACATCTCCGTCAAGCGATTTGTCCGATTCCAGGTCGGGGGGTAGACTGCCGTGCACGAGCCTCAGCACAAGCGCGTGGTCGTCAAGATCAGCGGTGAAGCCCTCATGGGGGAGCAGGAGTTCGGGATCAGCCCGGAGATGCTCCGCTATGTGGCGGAGGAGGTTCGGGCCATCGTGGAACTCGGCGTCCAAACGGCCATCGTGGTGGGCGGGGGCAACATCTTCCGCGGCATTGCCGCAAGCTCCTACGGCATGGACCGCACCTCCGCCGATCACATGGGGATGTTGGCCACGATCATCAACAGCTTGGCGCTTCAGGACGCGCTGGAGAAACAGGGCATCCAGACCCGCGTGCAGTCGGCCGTGGCCGTGCATCAGGTGGCCGAGCCCTACATCCTGCGCCGGGCGATCCGCCACCTTGAAAAAGGGCGGGTGGTCATATTCGCGGCCGGAACCGGAAACCCCTATTTCACCACGGACACGGCCGCCGTGCTGCGCGGCCAGGAGATCCACGCCGAAATGCTGCTGAAGGCCACCAAGGTGGACGGTGTCTACGACTCGGACCCGGTCACCCACCCGAATGCCAAGTTCCTGAAGCAGCTGAGCTACATGGAGGTGCTGGAGCGGCAGCTCAAGGTCATGGACACGACCGCCATATCATTGGCGATGGACAACGACATGCCGCTGGCGGTCTTCAATCTCAAACACAAGGGCAACATTCGCCGGGTGGTCTGCGGCGAGCAGATCGGCACGCGCATCAGCAACTAGAGAGGGTTTAATAACCGCGCATCACTCCCGGGGGGTAGAGGAGAACACCATGATCGAGTCGGTCTACCGAGACAGCAAAGAGAACATGGGCAAGGTGATCGAGGCTCTGAAGAAAGAGCTGAAGCGGGTCCGGACCGGCCGGGCGTCCCTGTCGCTTCTGGACGGCATCAAGGTGGATTACTACGGCACGCTCACCCCGCTTAGCCAGATGGCGACTCTGGCGGTGCCCGAAAGCCGGCAGATTACGATCCAGCCGTGGGATACGACCGTCATCAAGGAGATCGAAAAGGCGGTTCAGAAATCCGACCTCGGCCTCACCCCCTCCAGCGACGGGAAGATCATCCGCATCGCCATCCCTCCCCTGACCGAACAGCGGCGCAAGGAACTCGTCAAGGTCGTCCACAAGATCAGCGAGGAGTACAAGGTGTCGGTGCGCAATCTCCGGCGCGATGCCAACGAACTCATTAAGGATATCAAAAAGGACGGCAAAATATCCGAGGACGACGCTTTTAAGTCCCAGGAGAAGATCCAGAAAATCACCGACGAGCACATCAGCCTCGTCGATGCGTGCTACAAAGAAAAAGAGAAAGAGATCCTTGAGTTCTAGTGTCTCTTCCGGGGAGCCTGCCGCGGGCGTTCCCTCCAAATTGCCCCGGCACGTTGCCATCATCATGGACGGCAACGGCCGCTGGGCCCAGCAACGGTTGTTGTCCCGCGTCTTCGGGCATGAAAAAGGTTCGGAAGCGGTGCGCGTCGTGGTGCGCACCTGCCGCGAGCTGAGCATACCCTTTCTGACACTGTACGCCTTTTCCACGGAAAACTGGCAGCGCTCGAGCGCGGAGGTGGGGGCCCTGATGGGCCTGCTGCGCCGCTTCCTGGAGGAGGAACGGGCGGAGATGCTGCGGACCCACATCCGCCTGCACGTCATCGGCTGTATCGAGCGGCTGCCGTCGGACGTGCAGCAGGCGCTGCGGCGAACCATGGCGGAGACTGCGCAGAACTCGGCGCTCCAGCTCAACCTCGCCTTGAGCTATGGCGGGCGGGACGACATCACGCGGGCGCTGCGGTCCATCGCGAGCCTGGTGCGCGAGGGCCGCCTGGACCCGCAATCCATCACTGAAGAGGTCGTTACCGCCCACCTGGACACCCGGGGCATGCCCGACCCGGACATCCTCATCCGCACCGGGGGCGACATGCGGATCAGCAATTTTCTGCTGTGGCAGCTTGCGTATACGGAAATTTTCGTCATCCCCACGCTCTGGCCGGATTTCGGCCGCGATCAGTTTCTCCAGGTGTTGAACGACTTTCAGTCCCGGGAACGGCGCTTCGGGCGGGCATGATGTTCCGGTGCCGTCGGCAAAGGTGAAAGGGATGGCTCAGGGCCAGGCGCACCTCAAACGGTGGGTGACGGGGCTGTCGGCGCTGCCGGTCCTGATCGTTTGCGTCGCGACCGGCGGGGTGCTGTTCAGCGTTTTGGTGGGTTTGGCCGGCCTGGTGTGCCTGTGGGAGTACTTTCGCATCGCCTGTCCCCCCGGCACGCGGCTGACCATGGAGCCGATCCTGTTGGCGGGATACGCCGGCGGGGCCGCTCTGATCGTTTGCGCCCACGCGGATAGATCGGATCTGATACCGGTTGTGCTGGCGCTCAACGTCCTTACCGGCGGGCTGATCTCCCTTTTCTGCTTTCCGTCGCAGCGCGGGGTGGTGGAGCTTTCGGCAAAGCAGATCCAGGGACTATGCTATATTCCGCTGCCGCTCTCCCTGCTGATCCTGCTGCGGATGACGCCCGACGGAATGACCTGGGTTTTTCTGCTGTGCGCCGTCATTTTCGCCGGAGACATCGCGGCCCTCTATGCCGGGACACTCTGGGGCCGTCACAAACTGAGCCCGTCCATCAGCCCGGGCAAAACCGTCGAGGGGGCTCTGGCCGGGTTGGCCGCCAATCTGGCGGTCGGTGCAGCGGCCAAAGCCCTGTTTTTATCGGAACCGGGCTGGATTGCCTGCCTGCTGTTTGCCGTTGTGGCCGGGGGCATGGGGCAGATCGGGGATCTTTTCGAGTCGGGGCTCAAACGGGTGTCGAACGTCAAGGACTCCGGCGGGATCCTGCCGGGCCACGGCGGGATCCTCGACCGCATCGATGCGCTGCTCTTTGCCGTCCCGGTGGCCTACGTTTTCCGGTTGATCGTGATCCCGGCATGAACGTATGAGAACGCTTTCGATACTGGGTTCGACCGGGTCGATCGGGCGCAACGCGCTTGCCGTCGCCGGTATGTTCCCTGAACGATTTTCCGTGAAAGCCCTGGCGGCCAAGCGCAATGTCGCGCTGCTGGCCGAGCAGATTCGTGTTTTCCGCCCGGAAGCCGCGGCCGTCTTCGACGAAGAGGCCGCGCGCGAGCTGAAATCGCTCATCGGCGCGGGATTCCCCATCGAGATCCTGCACGGCCCAGACGGGTACAATGCCGTCGCGGCGTGGGACTCGGCGGAGCTGACCCTCACGGCGGTGGTGGGTGCGGCGGGGCTGATGCCGACGCTGGCGGCGATCGACGCCGGGAAAACCATCGCCCTGGCGAACAAGGAAACGCTGGTGATGGCCGGCGGCGTCGTGACCGCCCGGGCCGCGCAGCGCGGGGTGTCCATCATCCCGGTGGACAGCGAGCACAGTGCCATTTTCCAGTGCCTCCAGGGCCAGCGCCGGGAGGACCTCGCGCAGATCCTGCTGACCGCCTCGGGGGGGCCCTTTCTGGACCGCCCGAGGGACACCTTCGGCAGCATCACGCGGCCGGAGGCGTTGCGGCATCCCAACTGGGCGATGGGGGCCAAGATCACCATCGATTCCGCCACCATGATGAACAAGGGTCTGGAGGTGCTGGAAGCCAAATGGCTCTTCGGCGTTTCCGAGGAGAGGATCCGGGTGGTGGTCCACCCTCAAAGCGTGATCCACTCCATGGTGGCGTTTCAGGACGGATCGGTGATCGGCCAACTGGGCATCCCGGACATGAAGACGGCGATCGCCTACGCGCTGTCGTTCCCGGAGCGCCTGCCGCTCGCGCAGCCGCTGCCGGATTTTTCCGGTGCCGTGGACCTGACGTTCCGGGAGCCGGACTTCGGGAAGTTTCCATGCCTTGCGCTGGCCTTCGAGGCCTGCCGCAGCGGGGGCACGTTGCCGGCCGTGCTCAACGCCGCCAATGAGGTGGCGGTGGGCGCGTTTTTGGAGGATCGAATTTCCTTTGTCGCGATTGCGGAAATCATCGGTGAGACGATGGCGCGGCACCAACTCATTCCGCTCCCCGACTTGCCCGACATCATTGAGGCAGACCGCTGGGCCCGGCACGAGGCCCGGCAACAGGCGCAGGCGTACCCGGGCTGAGTCAAAAAAGATGGGCTCGTAAAAAGCAGGTTATGGCGCGCGGCACCGTCTTGAGTTGAGTGGCAATGCGACGAGGCAACGCTGACGAATCGATGGCTTTGTAAAGAGGCCACGTTCAAGGCGCGCGCTCTAACGACCACCCGCCGTGCGGGTGGCTTGGATTTTCGGCCAGCGGCCGAAAAGACAAAAGCACGTCAGTGCTTGCAGCGTTACGTTTGTGAAAGCAAACAACCACGTGGAGCGAGGCGTATCCGCCGGAGGCGGACCGCAGCGACAATCCGCCCTTGGCGGAAAATGGGACTATTTACGAAGCCATTTTGAAAGGACAATGACGGAACGCATATGGGTACAAGCGCTGGGGCATTTCTGGTCGTTCTCGGGATTCTGATATTTTTTCACGAGTTCGGGCATTTTCTGGTCGCCCGGCTCTTCGGCGTGGGCGTGGAGAAGTTCTCGCTCGGTTTCGGGCCGCGCCTGATCGGCAAACGGGTCGGCATTACCGATTACCGTCTCTCCATAGTGCCGCTGGGCGGATACGTGAAAATGGTCGGGGAGGAGCCCGACGAGGAGCTCGACCCTCAGCTTATTCCGCTCTCCTTCACGCACAAGCATGTCTTCAAGCGCATCCTCATCGTTTTTGCCGGGCCGCTCTTCAACATGCTGCTGGCGGTCGTCATTTTCTTCGTCATCGCCCTGTTCTCGGGCATCTTGATCCTCAAGCCCACCGTCGGCACGATCAAGGAGGGATCCCCTGCCCATGCCGCCGGCCTCCAGAAAGGCGACCGGATCACGGCCATCGACGGGGTCGCGATCGACAGCTGGGAGAAGATGGCGGATACGATCAGCCGCAGCAACGGCCGGCCGCTCGAGATCAGCGTGTCGCGCGCAGACGGCGAGGTCCGAATGCGCGCCATCCCCGAGTACATCGCCACCAAGAACCTGCTGGGTGAAGAGATCAAACGCTACGTGATCGGCGTTTCCAGCGCTGGAGAGGTTTATTCCAAAAAACTCAATTTTTTCGAGGCTATTTTTGAGAGCTTTCATCAGACGTACAACATCGCCGAACTCATGGTGGTGATCGTTGCCAAGCTCTTCACGGGCGACATCGCTTTCGACACGGTCGGCGGGCCGATCATGATCGCCCAGATGGCGGGAGATCAGGCCAAGGCCGGTGTCAGCAGCCTGTTCCAGTTCATCGCGGTGATCAGCGTCAACCTGGCGGTCATCAACCTGCTGCCGATCCCGGTGCTGGACGGCGGCCATCTCCTGTTCTTCCTGATCGAGGCCATCAAGGGGCGGCCGGTGAGTGTCAAGGTCCGCGAGATCGCCCAGCAGGTCGGCATGGTCCTCCTGATCATGCTGATGATTCTCGTGTTTTATAACGATATTACGCGGCTTTTTTTCAGCTGATGGTAACTGTTCAGGTGTTTAGGCTGAAGGCTGAAGGCTTTCAGGGATAAACCCTGCGTGATCACCCAAGACTTCGGGCATTTGAGTTGGCGATTGAAACAAAGCTCATAGAAACCGAGAAGGTCTCGAATGGCTTGATCCGTGCTTCGCGAGACGGTTTATGGGCTTCAGCCTTCAGCCTAAATACCTGAGTAATTATACCCATCACACTTAAAACGTGAGTTGACAGCCATGCCATCCCGACTCGAGATTGCGCTCCAGGATCAGCTGGCCGACCCCGAAGGGGAGGGGATTCGCAAGAAAGCCAGGGCCTATTTCGGCATCGAAGTCTCCCGCATTCGCGCCGTGCAGATACTCACCATCGACGCGAGTCTCAGTGCCGATCAACTCAAGCTCATTCAGAACGATATCTTCACCAACCCCGTGACGCAGGTCTCCTCCGATCGTCCGCTCGCCGTTGCCTGCGACTGGGTCATCTGGGTCGGCTACCGTCCGGGCGTCCGGGACAACCCGGGTGCCACGGCCGTGGAGGCGATCGAAGACCTTCTGCGCATCCGGTTCGCTCCCGGTGACGCCGTCTACACCAGCAAGCGCTACTGCGTGAGCGGCCGCAACCTTAGCCGGGAGGATGTGCAACGGATCGCCGGCGGGCTGCTGGCGAACGACA
>JBFYWS010000521.1:0-5058 GCA_041310935.1 Desulfobacteraceae bacterium
CCTTCGATCAGCCCTATAGGCCGAAATTCATCCGCCTAATTCGGGGCAACAACCGCTTCCTCCGAAACGGAAGTTACATTAGACGCCTCAACCTTGGCGTGCATTTTAGCGGTTTCATCGACCTGGGCCCGCTGGTCTTTGTTGTCCTCGTGGCTGCTGGCAACAATGTCGATTGAGCTAACGGACAGAACAGTCACGACTCCGACAATCGCCATGATGGTCAAAGGTTCAGCGTTGGCTCTCGGCACCGAAGAAAAGGCCGCCAGAGCTACGATCATAAAAGCGATGAAAAGCACTCGATGCTTCATGGTGTCCTCCTTGAATACCACCCAAACGGATGACCTGAGCTGAACTGATCCGGCTGTGTCGCAACCCGTTTTAGCCGGCGCAGTTTCCGTCTGTTGGGAACCACAATTTGCGGAAGATGGAATACCCGCATCTGCCGGCAAGGTGGATATGGTTTGGTGACTGAGTCCGAAAAATCAAAACCCAGCGTTCAGCTCCACCGTGATAAGTTAATAGCTATACATTGTGGTAGTCTTCGTCAAGGCGGCCCGGGTAAAAGAATGCTGCGCAGCTGTCAGATGCCGCGACGTGCGGAATGGTATAATTGGCGAGATGTCGACTGGTTGCGCGGTTGCCTACTCCACCTCACAGGTTAGTTTCGTTTTGATTTCGTTTTTAAAAAGAAGCGCCGCTTCGATGATATCGCCTCGTTTGACCTCACCCACTCCGGAAGGTGTTCCGGTAAACAGGACATCTCCATCCACTATATCAACAACCCTCTTCAGGTGAGTGAGAATGTCTGCAATCGTGAACAGTTTCTGTGGGTAGCTTCCTTTCTGCCTGATTTTTCCGTTGACGGTTGTCTGTATGCTCAAATGTTTGAAATCTGCTACCCTGCATTTAAAGAAACGGTTTGATATTGCGGTGGAACCTCGGAACGATTTGGCTTCAAACCAGGGCAAGCCTTTCTCCTTGGCGATGTTCTGGACATCTCTTGCGGTAAAATCGATCCCGCTGCCGACAAGCATTTCAGAAGCTTCAGCCATACCGGAATCCCGTGCCAGCACAAACACCATTTCACCTTCGAAATGCAGAAGGGTGCTGTGTGCCGGATAGGGGATCTTATAATCGTGGGCAATAGTTGCAACCGGTTTGTTGAAAATCAGGGGGTGCTCCGGTCTCTGGCTGTGGAGCTCTTCAACATGTTCGATATAATTTCTGCCGACAAAATAGATGTTTCTGATCTCTTTGACATTGATCTGAAGCAGTTGCGTGTCCATACCGAAACTCCCTTCGCAGTAAATAGTATGTTCGCTTGAACCACTTCCATGTTCATAGAAATGGTTTCAAAACATCGGATCACGCCCGAGGGCAAGGCGCAGGCCGATTCGAAAGCGCAGTCCGCCTGCGGCGGACCATCGGGCGTCAGACGGGGTTATGAAACCATTTCTAACACAACTGAGCCACGGTTGCCATCCCGCTATCCTTGCGCAACTGGCCCGTCCGGCTTATTGTACGGCACCCTCCAGAATTTTATTGGACGCCGATCGGTCTGTTGATATAGTCGATGAGCACTGAGATCAATTTTCCGCCCTGCGCCGCCCATGCCGGCCGGCCGGGGCAGAAGCGCTAAACCCTTTGAATTCAGGGAGGAGACGCCATGAGTGCCAAAATTTTGATTGCGTTCGACGATTCGGAAAATGCGATGCGGGCGGTCGATTACGTCGCCCGGTTTCTGGCCAAGGACAGCCGGGTGACGCTTTTCTCCGTGATACCGGATACCGCCGCACTTTGCGAGATGAACAGCCCGGAATTGACCCCCTACTTCAAATCGCAAAAGGATGCTTTCTGCGTCCTGGAGGACAAGAAGAAGGAGATCCTGACCGGCGCCCAACTGAAGGCCCGGACGCTTTTGGTGGCCAACGGGTTCGCCGAAAAACAGATCCAGGTCAAATCCGGTCCCAAAAAGAAAGGGATCGCGAGGGACATCGCTGCTGAAGCCCAGCTGGGCTATGATCTGATCGTTGTCGGCCGTCGCGGCATGTCGGGAATCAAGGAGTTTTTGCTGGGCAGCACATCACAGAAGATCCTGCACCTGGCGCAGGAGGTATCGATTCTGATCGTGAATTGACCGGCCTCAAGCAACCTGCAGGAACTGCATTTTCAACCTCCCCAGGGTGATGACGTCCAGTCGGTTCAATTTGACCGCGGCCTTCACGACCTGCCCGTTGATTTTTACCCGGGCAAGCCCTCCCACGCCGCTGAGATACCACCCATCCTCCAGCCGGTTGATCACCGCGGCCGTTTTCGCGACCAGGAAGCCGTTAACGACGATGTCCGAGGTCGGCGCCTTTCCGATCCGCACCGGGTGTTCGCCCAGCGGCAGTTTTTTGCGGCCCTCGGAGAGAAATGCCAGGGAAGACGTCGGGGCCGGGAGGGTCTTCGCCCTCGGTGGCTTTTTAAGCCCATTTCGGTTCAACAACTCCCGGAATTTTTCGGTATCCATCTGCATCGTCTCCACGATGGACGGCGACATTTTGTCCGGAAGGTTTCTGTTCTTCGGGTTTGAAAACAGCAGGGTGTGCTTGCCGATGGTGATGATGTCGCCGTCCACCAGCCAATGCGCCTTGATGCGCTGATCGTTCACAAACGAACCGTTTTCGCTGTGGAGATCGATCAGCAGGAATTCGTCCCCGATGGATTCGACCTTGGCGTGGTGGAACGAGACCGCCAGGTTGTCGATCACGATGTCGTTGGCGTCTTGGCGGCCGATCATAAATGTGTCCCCCATGCCGATGGGGAAGCTCTCCAAACGCTTATGGTTGTATCTCAGCGATAAAACGGCCATCGTCCATCACCCCTTGCTACATGAAGTCCTGCAGGTTCCGCAGGCGGTGAGCCATCTCTATGTGCTCGTTCTGCGCATATCGGATCAATGCCTCGGTATCGGGCATGAGCTTGCTGTCATAGTGGATCACCGAACCGGCGACCTTCACCGGGACCGGCCGGCCGGAGAGGCGGATGGGGTCCGCGTTCAACGATTTCAGCAGGCGGCGCGAGGCGAGATGGGCTTCCTTGGGGGTCGTCATCGACAGCACCGCGATGAACAGCTTGTTGCTCAGAACCCCGATCCAGTCCGTGTTGCGCAACTTGTCCCGCAGCTTTTTTAGAACCACGGTCGTCACATCGACGGCAGAGACGTCTGCGCCGTCCCCGGGGAGCGGGGATGCCGTCTTGTAAACGGAAAACGCAATCCCGCTGAGGTCGGTCCCGTATCGCACCGCGCGCGCGATCTCGATTTCCAGCAGCATCAAGGTGTGTTTTTGACTGAAGACGATGTCGTCTATCTTTTTCTCGGCGTTGCGGTCGCTTTTTTTGACCGACTCGATCCGCTCGAAAATCTTCGACAAGTCGTTTTCATCCAGCCCCTGCTCCTTGAAATCGGCGCGCACCTGGCCGAGCACCCGTTTCAACTCGTGCTCCGCGTCGAGGCTCTCTTCCAAATTCTGCAGGAGCGTCCGGTGGTCGGCCGCCTTCAGGGAATCCTTGTATTCCGTCAGCTCCGCGCGAATGGCCTGAACGCTCGACTCCAGCCGGGCCGTGAGCCGCTGTTCGACCTCATCGACGACCCGGGCATCAACCGGCCCGCCGCGCAGGCCGTCAACCACCGTGGCGTTGAAATGCAGCACCAGGTTTCGCAGCTTTTCGACGCTGGCGGCCTGCTCCGGTCCGCCGCCGCGGTTCACCAGTTTGGGGCCGAGGCGTTCCAGATGGTCGACCAGAATGTCGCACAGGGGTTTGGAGCTGCCGGACTCCTTTTCAATTTCGGAGGCCAGGTAAAGAAACCGGGCAAACCCGGTGGGGTCTGATTGCAGCCGGCCTAAAAGATCGCTGCCGTCAACGCCGATCTCCTCCGCACCCTGGTGGATGGCCTGAACGAGCTCCTCGTTCTGCAGGTTCGCCCCCAGCTGCTTGATCAGTTTCGAAAAATCCGTCAGCGGCATGCCTTCGGCGACGAGACAGTCCTTGATCTTGGGCAGCAGCCGCTTGAGGTCCTCGGGCAGCGGCACGATGCGCTGCAGGACAAAGGCCAGGCGTTCAACTGGCGTTTTACCGTGATCGTACTCCTTGCGAACCAGCTCCAGGATGACCGCATCGGTGATCTCTTCAGCCTGGTCCCGGACCTCGCCGTCCCGGTCCAGGATGATCCCGAGGGATTTCTGGGCCTCGATCTCGCTCAGCAGCTCACGCTGCATTTTCACGAGCGCTTCCGCCAGCTCGGACAGTGCAACCGGGGCGCCTCCGGAGAGCACCTGCTTGATTTCGCTGCTGAGTGCGCTCAGGTGGCCGGTGATGGAGTAGGGCTGCACCGGCGGTCCATCGCCCGCACCTTGCCCCGAGCCGGCGGACAGGCCCCTTGCCACCAGGTCGTGGGAGAATCCGGCCGGGTCCGCCAGCAGGCTCTTGAGCGAGATATTCTGGTCAAGCTCCTCCATGAGGAGCTTTCCGGCGATCATGCCCAGGGCCTCCTGGTAATGCCGGGAGGAGTCCAACTCGCCGCTGAGCCGCTCGCTCTCTTCCGCCACCGATTTGGCGACAACCTGGTCGTCCTCGGTCACCTTCTGGTAGAAGATGTGGTTGATCTTGATGTGGTTGACTCTCAGGGCCGCCGCAGCGCTGCGCATTTGCTCCGCCGACGGGTAGCGGCGGGTGTCCAGAAAAACCTTGACGAAGTCCTCGACCTCGCGCTTCTGAAGTTCCTTTTCGATGGAAATGGACACCACCTTCGCCTTTTTGAAATGCGAAGACATCTTGAAATAGTTAAAGTTCCGGTCCAGCAGCTCGTCCTCGAGGAAAAACTGGTCCCGGGCATAAATCAGGACGACCGGCGAGGTGGTCTTCAGAAGCTCGCTGATGGATTGGTAGAATTCCTCGATGGCCTGGACCGAGAACGGGTGCCCCGGGCCGTACATCGAGACCCGGTTGAACAGGAGCACGAAGGATTTGCCCGCCTTGTGGTAGCCTTTTTTGATCGAAGCGGTGTTCAACATG
>JBFYWS010000533.1:0-6821 GCA_041310935.1 Desulfobacteraceae bacterium
GCTACGGCTTTATTCAGGAGGAAAATGGTTCGGATGTATTTGTTCATTATTCAGGAATCATCAGCGAGGGGTTCAAGGCCCTCAAAGAAGGCGACCAGGTGATTTTTGAAATTCAGACCGCCCCGAAAGGCCCTGCGGCGGTCGATGTTATGGTGGTTTAAGTCGCGGCAGAAAATCATCCCACACGCTTGCGTCGCCCTTTGGCTCGTCTGCAAGGCCCAATACGACCGGTGCCTATCCCGGATATGCGCCGGTGGACCGAATGCGGGCGACGGGTCAAGGGACCAGCAGAGTGGGGCATTCTTTTTCGGTTTCAACTTACTTTTACAGGAGGTGGCAAGGCATGCAGAATGATGGAATGGCAAGGGAGGTGATCGCGCTTCAGAAATGTTTTTTCAACGGTGTGTATGAAAACGGTGTTGTCTTTCAGGATCAAGCGGCAAAATACAACGGCATGATCGGCAAAAAAATGGGCCTTCCTCATGGCATGCACGACATCATCACCCACTGGCAGGGGGCCCTCCAGCAGCAGCGCGACGGGTTGAAGCAAATAATGGACGTCGGCTTCTCCCAGTGGGAGGCGCTGCTCGCAGCGGAAGGCCCCAAAGCGGCCCCTCAGAACCCCCCCGCCGGCAAAACGTCAGAGAAAACCGAAACAGCCTGATCACCCACCCAAAAACAGCATTCAATTCCCCGGTACACCCGCTGCCGGGGCTCTTTGGCTTGGGGTAATAAGATCCAGACATAAAAGGAAAATCACGAAAAATAGTTGGAATTACAGCGTTCCGGGAATGTCGCAGCAGCTCGGCCGCATGTCCGGTCAGCAACATCATAATCCCATCAAAAAAGGAGGTCGAATCATGGTTCTTTTTGTTCAAAAATGGGACGTCGCCCCTGGCAAATTGGAAGAGTATAATGAATGGATTCCGTCGGCCATGAAGCGCTGCCTGAGCACCCCGGGAGTTATCGAATTGCGCGGATACAAACCGGCCATCGGCTCCCAACAAAGTGTCGTCACTTGGGAGTTCGCCGATCTGGAATCTTGGGCGAAATGGCATAGCGACGAAGAACTTGTGAAGGCTCGCGCGGAATTTATGTTGCTGACAACCAACCGGATGGAGGAGCTCTGGGGTCCGTCACCGATCATCCCCAAACCTATCCGGCCGGGCGCCTGAAACGGAGACCGGGTCCAAACCCATTTCGCTCCGGCACTGAACGAAAGGCCATACCGCAAGTGCCACGGCCCGGAAAAACGATGATCCACGCTACCGTATTCGGACCTCCGATTCGCTTCAACTGGAGATATCCGGGGGGATCGTCGAAGACCGGGAGTGGCGCGGTTGAGTGAACCGGCAGGCTTTTGAAGCTGCTGATTAAAATCGGCGGCCGGTTTACACCGCCGGCGCGCCCCGGTCCAGGATGATGCCGTGGCGGCGGACCACAACACCCCACCATGGAAAAGTACCGCGAGCAGGTCATCGAAAGCTACCGGCAGGCCATCTGTTGGGCTTTTTGGTGTCACCGGGCGCGCGCCGGCTCAAAGGGCGGGACTTTGCATTTTTTCGAGGCTTTCGATAGGGGTGTGTCCTGTGTGGCGAGGTCCAGATAGGAAGCGTCATGTGTTGAAAGCCCGTGCTCCCGCGCAAGCGAAAAGATCTCCTTGAGCATCCTCTCGGGGGTTTCCTGTTCCACCGTGATGGGCAAACCGCCCACGAGTTCGAGAAAGCGAACGACCGAAGCCTGGCTGAGACGCTTTTTCCTCTCTGCCACAAGCAGGACTTTGCCCAAGTCGAGAGGCCAGATGGCGGGCACAAATGCCTCTGCGGACTCGAGGCTTTCGAGGACGGTCTCCGCGTAGCTGTTTCCCTCGTCTTCGAAACACCACGCCATGACGATGGAATTGTCGACCACAAACCGTGCGCGCATCAGCGCCTTCCTTTCTCAATCAAATCACGAATGGATAGTCCTTTGAGACGATAACCACTTCGGAACCGTTTCAATTGATCGATGACGTCGCGCGCGGATGTTCTTTTTGAGGGATAAGCAGGTTCCAACGTCGCTACCGGCACGCCGTGTTTTGTGATCGTTATTTTCTCACCCTTGGCGACAAGCTCCAGGAGTTGGGTGAGATGTGTTTTCGCCTCATAGGCTCCGACGGTTTCCATAAAGCACCTCCAATTGAACCAGTCTGACACTAGTCCAAATTGCGGTAAATAAGAACTTGCTTTTTGTCAGTAAAAAGTATCAGTCACCTTAATCTGTATCGCCCGCAGTGCCGGCTGAAAAAACGGCCCTTCTTGCAGGAAGTCTGGACATGTGTGGAACCACTCTGGCCCATGCTATCTGTGCTGCGCCTCCGCCGGCCAGCCCGTGGTGTCCTGGCTGAACCGCTGCGTTTGGGAGGCGACGAGCGAAAATCTGCAGCCCGCGTCGTCTGCGGCCGGGCTGCGTCCAGCAGCAGTCAACGCCATCCAGACCTTCGGGGATTTCCTCGGATAAACTCCCCACAGCCACATGCTGGCGGCCATCTGTTCTCATGTACCCAACAAGGACGAACAGATGGTTCGCTATTATGGGTATTAAAGCAATGTGGCGCGGGGAAAGCGCAGGAAAACCGAAGTGGATGATGTCACCCCCTGCATCCTGGAGCCGGAGCTGACCGAAAAGGCGTTTCGGCGCAAGCCGACCTCGCGGGCCAACGCGGCGCCGGTGCGCTGCGCCGCCGAAGACGTCGACGGCTATCTTCCTACCACGGACGACGACATGGTCGATCCCGTCTACCCCGTGGACGCGCATTTTTGATTCATGCTTTTCAGGCCTTCGGAAAAGCTCGCCTGGAAATCGCCGCCTCCCGTCCTTTGCCCCGGGGTTTCGGCTTGACACCGGGCGCGGCCGGCCGGTATGGTTTCGTTATCTTCTTGGCCGATTCCGGCCGAAACTACATGTTGGCCTTACAAGCTGGTGGCACACAATTCGGGAGATAGAGACGGCTACGAAAAGCGATTTCTTAACACCTCACCATCACCCAAAAATATCTGCGCGGCGCAGGGATCGGGGAAAAAGGCGGACTGGTGCGGCATCAAGGGCACCAACCCCTCCAAAACCTGCCACACCAAAGATCATGCTGAGCGATGGCAGTGCCGCAACTGCGGCCAAAAACCGCCGTGAACCCGGAATTGCTGTGCGAGCCCGACCAATTGATTCTGATCTGAAGGACCGGGTTGACGCCGGCCAAGAGTTGCTGTTTCGAGGGGGCGCGGGCCGGTGCCGGTAAATGTTCAAACGGCTGGATGAAACCGATAGGTATACAGATAGCGCAATGGAAAATACGATAAACGATACCCAGGAAGACGGCTTCCCGTCGGCCAATCCGATACCCTTTCGTCATGTAATGGCCCTGATTTCCGAAGGCGTGGCTGTCCTGAGCCTGGGGCGGGTGATTTTCGCCAATGCGGCGTTGTGCGAAATGACCGGGAAAAACCGCGGGGAGATCATCGGCTGCTCCTTTTTGAGCCTGCTGGTCGATGCGGACCGCACCATGGTGTCAGACTACCTGCGCCAGATCGATGTGGCGACCGCCAAGCCCATCAATGTCGGGCTGCAGCGTCCGACCAGCGCCGGACGTCAGGTCCGTCTGGAGGCGTCTTCACTGCAACTGCGCGGGATGTACGCCGATGTCCCCGGCGTCTGCTGCAGCCTGACGGATGTAACCGATTATGAGGACCGCATCATCGAGCTGCAGCGCGACAACCGGCGCATGCGCAGTCATCTCGATGACAGCGAAAGCGTGCTCATGGCCCTGGCCCCTCACGACTGCAACGACATTCTGCTGGTCAACAAATACGTCGAGGCCCTGCTGGGATGCTCCATGAAGGATATCCTGAGCGGCAGG
The DNA here is from genome assembly GCA_041310935.1 of Desulfobacteraceae bacterium. Classification (GTDB taxonomy): domain Bacteria; phylum Desulfobacterota; class Desulfobacteria; order Desulfobacterales; family SpSt-501; genus SpSt-501. The sequence continues at coordinate 3,893 of JBFYWS010000533.1, forward strand.
CGCCACCTCTTCGATTTTGTCCATCCGGACCATCTGCCCCAGGTCATGGATTTTTATAATGGATTTCCCGACGTCCACGAGAGTTCCGAAATGGAGTACCGCATCATCAGCAATGACCGCCAAACCAAGTGGGTGCGGGACATGGGCAACACCTTGTTCGTTGAGCGCGGTGGCGGCATGCCCCGTCGCATTGATCACACCCTGGTGGACATCACCGAACAGAAAAACAAGGAAATCGAGCTGCAGGAGGAGCGCCGCAAGCTGTCGAGCATCATCAAAAACAGCACCGAAATGATCTACCGGGTGGATAAGGCGGGCAACTTTCTGGACTTGAACCCGGCCGGCATGGCGCTGATCGGTGTGTCCGGCGATCTGCGCCGGCGCAGCATTCTGGATTTGTATGTGGACCATCGCCAGCGCGAGGGGTTGCTGCGACAGCTGGAGGAGCAGGGGCATGCCCAGCAGGTGGTGAAATGGAAGGTTGCCGGCAAGGCCGTGATCGATGTGGTGATCAACGCCGTGGCCGAACGAGCGGGGCAGGACGGAGTTTTGACCTACCAGGGCATCATTCACAATGTCACCCGCACCCTAGAGTTGCAGAAGGTCGAAACCATCAAGAAAATCGCCGGCGGGCTGAGCGACAAAATCAACACGCCGCTGATGACCCTGCAGATGAACATGCAGATGATGCGGGAGCTGCTGCAATCCGATTGCAAGGACAACGCCGCCATCGTTCAGCATCTGGATGAGATGGAAAAAGCCTACCGCAAAATTATCGGCCCCATGGCACTGGTGCGGAACAAATACTGGGAGATCGAAGAAGTTTCCGATGGCTTCGGCGGCACGATTTACGAGATCAACGAAAAGGTTTGACCGTTTGATATGTGCGGTTGAGATTGGCTTTGGGCTGCTTAACTATACCCTGTAATCCTCCATTACCCGCACCGCGTCACCCCCCCCAAAGCATTCAATTCCCTATCATCCCCGCCGCCGGGACCTTTCGGTCGCGGGCTGCGCCGGCAGACGAAAATTTCGACGCCCGGCCGGAGGCCGGTGTCCGCCTTCGACCGCCTGCGCTGGGCGCCGCTTGTCATCCTGGTAGCCCGTTTTTTCGCGCCAGCCCGGGATTTCGCTGCACTACTTCCAATACGCCACGGTTCGCTTTTCGATCATCTCGCGGAATTGCGCCGTGGTTTTGGGCAGCACCCTGCGCGCGCCCCAGTCCAGGATGACGCCGTGGCGCCGGACCGCATCCAGTTCATCGATTTCGCCCTTGACGAACTTCTCCTGAACCGCATGCGGGTCTTCGCGCATCCAGGCGATGCGGTTTTCGCGGATATGGTTTCTCTCTGTGTCGGTGGCCTCTAAATCCACCCCGGTAGCTGAGAATCTCCTCGTCCACCACCCGGATGACCACCCCGTAATCCTTGCGGGCGCGTTCCACCGACACGAAGCCGTCGATGACATCCTCCAGCACCCGTTTGGGGTCTCTTTCCAGGGGGTCCCCCAGGCCACCGCCGGCCGAGGGGCGGACGAAGGTGTCGCCGGGTTTCAGCTTGACACCCGGCGCGGCCGGTCGTTATGGTTTCACTGCCTTCTTGGCCGATTCCGGCCGGCCCTACATGTTGGGCTTACAAGCTGGTGGAACACAATTCGGGAGATAAAGATGGGGACGGCTGCGGAAAGGGGGTTCTTATCTCCCCTTTTTCCGCATCCCCAGCTTCAAGGTAGTTAGTGTCCGTCGCCGATCATCCTCGAACCATCCGACCGGGCGGCGGTCTTGAACGACACGCCACAATTTTTTAAAGGGTAACCCTGTGGGGACCGGGGGCAACCACCGTTCGGCGGCTGGCGGCAGATGCTGCAGAGGGGTGGAAGAGGGGGGTGCCACCCACGTTCGGCACCCCCCTCCGGGGTGGGGCTTAGAAATCCGCAAACTCCGCGTCGTCGAACGGAATGACTTTTTCGGCGTTGGGTTTCGAGTCTTGCTTCGGCGGCTTGGATCTCTTCGCGGGCTGCCACTGCGCCGCGGTTTTTGTCGGCGCGGGGCTACGGCGGGCAGGTGCGTCGGGGGCAGGCTGTTTGGCCGCGCCCGCGCCCCGCACGATCGCCACCAGTTCCTCCACCGAGGCCTTCATCTGCTGGGCCTGGGCGTTCATTTCTTCCGCCGCGCTGGCCGACTCTTCGGCGCTCGCCGCATTCTGCTGGACCACCTTGTCCATTTCGCCCACCGCGGTGTTGATCTGCTCGATGCCCTGGGACTGCTCGGTTGAGGCGGCGTTGATCTCGGCCACCAGTTGAGCGATCTTCGTGGAGCTTTCCGCGACTTCATGAAACGCCACATTGGTGGTGTCCACCAACTCGCAGCCGTCCTGGATTTGTTTGACCGATCCGTCGATCAGGGCGGCCGTATTTTTGGCGGCTTCGGCCGCCCGCAGGGCAAGATTCCTAACCTCGTCCGCCACCACGGCAAAACCCGCGCCGGCCTCGCCCGCGCGCGCGGCTTCGACCGCCGCATTGAGTGCCAGGAGATTGGTCTGGAAGGCAATCTCGTCGATGGTCTTGACGATTTTCTGGGTTTGTTCGCTGGCCGTTGAAATCTCTTTCATCGAGGTGGTCAACTGGCCCATGGAATCGTTTGCTTTCGCGATCGTCCGCGTGGCTTCGGTCACCAGCGAGTTGGCTTCCCGGGCGTGGTCGGCGTTTTGCTTGGTCATCGACGAGATTTCCTCCAGCGACGATGAGGTTTCCTCGATGGAGGCGGCCTGCTGGGAGGCCCCTTCGGCCAGGGTTTGGCTGGCCGAGGAAACCTGCTCGGAGGCCGCGGCCACCTCGTCGGCCCCGGCATTCAGCATCCCCACCACGCGGTTGATGGGGCGGTTGATGGAGCGGGTGAAGAACAGGACGGCTAAGACCGTGAGGGTCAGAA
>JBFYWS010000537.1:0-9387 GCA_041310935.1 Desulfobacteraceae bacterium
ATTCTCGGCGTCCAATCCGAGCACGCCGATCCGGTCTACCGCTACTATCTCGAGCCCGACGCAAACCTCCGCAACTTCGTCCCGGTCACGGTCCGGCCCAGTGTGGCGCAGGCCGCCATGATCGGCAACCCCGTCTCGATGCCGCGCGTAATCCACCTGGTCGAGCGCTACAACGAGACCGCCGGCCGGCAGCGGGTGTTTTTCAGCGCCGTCGCCGAGCAGCAGATCATGGACTGGCAGCTGACGGCCAACCGCAACGGCCACGTCGCCTGCACCCACGGCGGGGAGGCGCTGGCGGGGTTGGCGGCCGCCCGGGAGCAGGGTGTTGTCGGTCCGGGCGAGGTGGCCGTGCTCGACTCCACGGCCCATGCCCTCAAATTCTCCGTGTTCCAGGAGATGTACTTCGAGAACCGCTTCCCGGCCGGCTACGACATCACGCCGCGGCCGGAGCTGATGAACCGGCCGAGCCTGATCCGGCCGCAGGACCTCGCCAAGGTGCCGGCCCCCGGGGCCCCCCTGGCGGGGGAGGACTTCCAGCGCTTCGTGCGCAGGACGGCCGAAGAGGTCGCCGGCCGTCTCAATTTGAAGGTACGAAAATGAGGTGTGGCATGAGAAGAGCTTGCGTTGCGTTGACCATCCTTCTAATCTTCACCGGGCTTGCGGCCTGCAGCTCGCCCGGATCGAAAAAAGCGGCCGATGCCAAGGAGGCCGAAGCCGACATCTCACCCGAACGGAAGCGGGCCTTGGCCGAGGCGACGCGCAACGTGGGGGAGGCCTATCTTGGCGGCGGCAACACGCTCGCCGCCCTGCGGGAGCTCAAGAAAGCGGAAGCGCTGAACCCGGATGATCACGTCACCCAGTTCGATTTGGGGCTCACCTATTACTACCGCGACCGCTACGACTTGGCGGTCGAGCACCTGCAGCGCGCGATCCAGCTCAAACCCGATTATGCCCCGGCCATCAACACGCTCGGCAACACTTACAGCGCCATGGGCCAGTGGGACAAGGCCATCGAGGTCTATGAAAAAATCATCGAGGACGCTTTTTACGGCACCCCCCACTTCGCGCTGTCCAACATGGGGGTGGCGTACCACCATAAGAAGGATTACGCCCAGGCCGAGCACTATTTTCTGGAAGCCCTCAAGCTGAACCCCGATTTCATCAACGCCCTGGCGGGACTGGGCACCATGTACATCGACCAGGGTCGCTACAATGAAGCGGTGGTGAAACTGGGGCGCGCGGTCAGGAAGGACCCCAAGGTCGGCAAGCTGCACTTCGAACTCGGCCGTGCCTACCGGGGACAGGGTGACACCGTCCAGGCCCGGGCGGAATTTGCCAGGGCCGCGGAACTCGCACCGGATACGCCGCTGGCCGACGAGGCGCAGAGGGAGTTGAAGAAAACCCCGTAGCCCCGCAGATATCCCGGGGTGTTGCCTCATAAGAAAATGCGAATGGCAGAGTCTGCCATTCGCATTTTCTTAAGTTGAGGCCGGCCGGGTTAAATCGCCCGGCGCTGTTCCATCTGGATGATGCGCGGCGTGATGAATATCAGCAGTTCGTTCTTCTGCAGCTCTGAACTCTCAGCCCGGAACAACCAACCCATGGCCGGCAGCTTCCGCAAGCCGGGTATCCCCTTCTCCGTCACCTTCTTGGTGTCCTTCAGGATGCCGCCGATGACGATCGTGTCGCCGTCATCCACCAGGATCTCCGTTATGGCCTCGTTGGTCGAAATAGCCGGAACGGTGGCGGTGGGGTCGACCACGTCGTTCTTGGTAATAAAAATTTTCATGACGATCCGATTATCCTGCGACACGTTCGGCGTCACCTTCAGCAGCAGGTCGACTTTTTTGAATTGGGTGGCGGAGGTGAGCCCGGAAGAGGTCGGTTCCTGATAGGGGACCTCGAGGCCCTGTTTGATGACGGCCTCCTTGTGGTTCAGGGTGACAACCTTCGGCGAGGATATGATGGTCGTCTTGCCTTCCAGTTCGCTCGCCGACAGCTTCGCGTCCACAATCGCAATGTTGGTTCCGAACAGCGTGGAGAAATTGAACCCCAGCGTGTTGTCGGGTCTGAACGTGGTCGGGATGTTGTTGGCCTGGTAGGTGGTCGGTCCCAGTTTCGCGGCGCCGCCGATCTTGAAGGCATCGATGGTGATCGTGCCCCAGTCGAACCCGATTTCGCGGCTGAAGGTGCTGTTGGCCTCCACCACCCGCGCCTCGATGCTCACCTGGGAGGTCACGGTGTCGATCTTGGCGACGATCTCTTTGGCCTGCTTCACCTTCTCGGCGATGTCCGTGAAGATGATCTGGTTGTTGCGTTCATCCACGGTGGCCCGGCCGCGGTCCTTTGTAAGAAGCATGCTCAGATGGGGCAGAATCTCGGTCTTGGCGACGGAGTAGTTGACCGGGAGGTACACGGTAATGAGCGGCTCGCCCTCCTCCTCCTGCTTCTTGGAATCCTGCTCGGCCTTGAGCTGGGCCTGGTGCATTTTTTCTTCCTGCTGCAGTGTAGCCAGAGAGGCAACCCGGAGGATGTCGCCCTCCTGGGTCACACCCAACGCATTCATCTTCAGCACGAGGTCGAGCACCTGGTCCCATGGGACCGGTTTCTGGAGCGCCAGGGTGACCTTGCCGGTAACACCCTTGTCGATCGCAAAGTTCTTGCCGCTGATCTCCTGGAGGATCCGGAAAACATTCTTGATGTCGGTATCGTAGAAATCCAGGGCGATTTTCTCACCCGTGTACACCTTCTCCTTGGAGTCGGTTTCCACCGCAGAGCCGGCCCTTGCGACCGTCACCGGCTTCGGTGCTGCAACACCCTTCGCCGGCACCGGCTCATAGGCGGGCATGGGTCTGCCTGCGGGGATGGGTGCCGCACCGGCTTTCCAGGCCGGGGGTTGCGCATCTTCGTATGGTTTCGGCGGGATCGCGGAGTCGGCGAAATTGACACGAATGACGTTGCCGACCTGCTCGGCGCTGTACGAAACGCTCTCGCGCAGGTCGATCGCCACGACCGCCGCCTGCTTTTCCTGCGACGGGCTCACCCGGTCGACCGCGCTGTCGAACCGGGAGGTGATCAGCGGCCGCAGATGCTGCTCCGGAACATGGGTGTTCATCAGCTTCAGGCTGACGCGGCGGTCGCCCGTTTTAACCAGGTCGTACTGCACGGGCCGGGTGGTCCCGATGATCACCGTGGATTTCCCGGCATCCTCACCCGCAAACTCCACCCGGTTCACCCAGGCGGCCGCGCCGCTGGCAACCGGCTCGGGCTTGGCCGGGGCAGGGGCGGCTCCGGAAGCAAGCGTCAAATTTCGGCCGGTGGCCGTGGCGGGGGCGGCCCCCACGCGGATGAGGAGCCCGGTTGCGGTCGGCTCGGCCGAATACTGGGTGAGATAAGGCTTTTGGGTCTGGATGACGAGGCGGACCTTGTCCGGATAGCCTAAGTAGCGGACCTGGTCGACCGGGCCGCCCTTGACCCCGATCCGTTGCTCGGACTTGGCCGCGCTGCGCACGGCCGGCAGGTCGAAGACGATGCGCGGGGGGTTCTCCGCGAGGGTAAAGGTCTTGTAATCCTGCAGCGCGCCGTTGGCGGTGACATCGATCAGCACCCCGTCCGGACTCGGTGTCGCGTTGACCCCCGTGATCTCGGTGGCGGCCGACCACGGTTTAGCCGGGACGACGGCCGGGGCAGGGGCGGCGGCAGCCGCCACATCGGTTTCCGTGATGGCCGCCGGTGGGCCCGCAGCGGCCGCGGCATCTGCCCGCCGGAAAGCGATCTTGATATCGGCCCCTTCCGGGATCAGCTCAAAGGCCACGTCCCGCTTGAGGGCGATAAAAATCCGGGACGCCTTCTCGCCCTCGGCGACTTCGGTCGCGCGGATGGCGCTGATGGTGTCGTTTTCAGGCGGATAGTAGCTTTCCTTGAGGTTGTCCAGAGCGGTGCCCGGGAAGTAAAACTGGACCCCCAGCGGGAAATCCTGCTTCACCGCCGTGTAGGCAAGCCGCTGGCTGCCCTTGACGGTGACAAACAGGTTCGCGGCGTCCTCACTGGTGACGATGTCGGTGATCAGCTTGTCACCTTCCGCCCGTTTGACCTGGGTTGCACTCTGGGAAGCGCAACCGGTCAGCCCGACTGTCAGAATCAGGGCGATCAAAACAGGGATGATAAAGCGTCGTTTGGTGTTGGGGTAGGTCATCATGTTACAACTCTCCAGGAGGCTTCGGAAGGGTTATCTCTTTCTTTTGCGTGATGGATTTACCATAAATGTCTTCGAACTCTTCCTCGACGAGGACTTTGTCGGCTTTAACGCCGACCACCTTCCCCGAGTTCAGCCCAATGTAGGTGCCTTCTTTGATAATGTATCCCTTGCCCGAGGCCTCTTCCACCAGGGCCCGGTTGCCGCCGAGCGCCGTGATAATGGCCACCAGTTTCAGCTGGCCTAGGTCGATTTTTTCCAGCGGGGTTTTCGGCCGATTCGGGTCGCCTATGGCTCTCAACTTGGCTGCCGCTCTCACCGCCGATTCATCCCGCAGCAGTGGCACGAACGGGTCCACCTTGCCCTTTGGGTCGTAAGGCGGCGGGGCCTGGATGTTCAGCAGCGCGGCAATCTGGGAATCGGCGGCAGCCATGCCGCTCTGCTGGAGATTGCCATCCAGGGATAACGGCTTGGCGTCGGTGAGCGCGGATGAGCCGGTTGCGGTTGGGGCCTGGGACAGCAGCAGGGGCGCAGCCGGCGCCTGGGTCGGCGGCGGATCCTTCGGTGCGGGCGGCGGCACGGGAACCGGTGGAGGCGTCTGCGGCTTGGGCACTTGAGCCAAAACCGGGTTCTCGCCCGCAGCGGCTGCAGGTGCCGGTTGAGCCGGCGGCGCCGCCACCGCGGTTGCGGCGGGTGGCCCGGTTTCGGCCTTGGCTATCATTTTCTTCCGGACCGTCTGGGGTTGCGCTGCCGTTTTGTCCGGCTCGTCGCAGCCCACCAGCAGAAGCATGGCTGCAATCAGGCAGAAGAACGCGCGCATCATGGCAATGCTGTTTTTCATAATCGGCAGCTCGGTTGGTTTAGAAATCCAGTTTAGTGTTCTTCTTTGGCGGGCCGCTCCCCGGCTTGGCCGGCGCGGCCGGGGCCGGTTTGGCCGATGCGGCCGGTGCGGCCGATTTTTCCGGCGGCGGCTCCACGAACTTGTAGGTGACCGCGGTGCACTCGGTGCTGAGTTCCCGCCCATCCTTGGCGGGGATCACTTTGATGTTGTTGATGTTGACGATCCGGGACAGCCGGGCCACCTTGTCGAAAAAGACGGCCAGCTTGTGATAATCCCCGCGCAGGCTCATGGCCACCGGGATCTCCGCGTAAAACCCCTGCGGGATTTCCGGTTTGGGCTCGAACAGCAGGAACTCAAGCCCGACATCCTGGCCGGATTTGGAGATGCTGGTCAGCAGGGAGGGGATCTCCTGGTTTTCCGGAAGCGCGCGCATGGCGATTTTGAACTGGGCCTCGGCCTCCTGCATCTTGGCCTGAAATTTTCCCAGTTCGGCCGCGTTGACCTTGGCGGTGGCGAGCTTCTTCTCGAGACCCTGCAACTTTTCATCCAGCTGGCTGATCTCCTCATACTGCGGCAGGAACTGGAACCAGACCGCGGCTCCCACCATCAGGACGATCATACCGGCGAGGATGGCGACCCGCTGCCACAGGAGAAGCTTTTCGAGCTTTTCCATGAACACGCTGTCGGAATTTGGGATGGCCAGTTCTTTCGCGCTCATTTCTTTTTCGCCCCCGCTTGTTCGGGACCCTGGGTCTCCGCTGTTTTCAACGGTTTCTTTTGGCAGCTGATCTCAAAACTCTTGAGGGGGGTCTTTTGCACTTCCACCTGTTTCAGGGTCTTGAGGCTGACCGCAGAGAACAAACCGCAGCCTTCCAGCCGGACCATGAAATCCGCCACGGTCTTGTCGTCCATGGCGATACCGTTGATGGAGACCACCCCGGGCTTGGTTTCCATTAGGGTGAACCACATCCGCTTATCGATGATCATCTGCGTCAGGATTTCCATCAACCGGACCGGCTCGTAGCGGTTGGCCTCGAGCTGCCGGATGACGTCCATTTTCTTGTTCAGGTTGTCCAGCTTCTTCTTGATTTCTTCGATTTCCCGGTTGATCTTGTCGTATTTTTCCAACTCGGCCGTGGTGGTCTTGATGCGGCTGTTCAGGTCGTCGATCTGGCTGCCCAGCAGCAGATAGACCCCGAATAGGCTGACCAGCGTCATGATCACCACCAGCAGGGAAATCGACAGCTGGCGCCGGATGTTTTCCTTCGTACGCGCGGACCGGAACTGAAGTAAGTTGATGCGTATCATTTGTCGTCTACTCTTCTGAGGGCCAGTCCCATGGCGATGGCGGCTTGCGGGCCGATTTGTCGGATGTATTCCGGGTCGAAGCTCTTTTCGTCAACGACGACCCCGCTAAACGGGTTCAGGGTCTCCACCTGGGCGGCGGATTCGGATGCGAGCAGCTGCCGAAACTCGGCGATGTTGGCGCCGCCGCCGCTCAGAATGATCCGCTTGATCGGATCGTCCGGATAGTTGGTGTAGAAGAAGTCCAAGGCCCGCCGAATTTCCGTGCACCAGTCGGTCACCACCGCAGAGATGATCTGCTTCAACTCGTCGGCGGATAGTTTAGTAGATGGCTCGCCGAATTTGATGAGCTCGGCCTGGTCGTAGGAGCAATCGAGCATCGACATGATTTTCTGGTTGATCTGGATGCACCCGAGGGCCACGTCCCGCATGAAGACGGAGGAGTTGTCCTTCAGGATGTTCAGCGATGTCTTGCTGGCGCCGATGTCGATCAGGGCGACGTTTTCACCTTGGATGTCGTAGTTGGCCTCAAAGATGTTCTGCAGGGCAAAGGCCTCAACGTCGACGATGCAGGGGGTGAGACCAACCAGGGTGGCCAGGTTGATGTAGTCGTTCACCATCTCTTTCTTGGCGGCCACCAGAAACACGCTCATCTGGCTGGGGTTGTTCTCGACCTCCCCGAGGAGCTGAAAATCCAGGTTCACATCGCTGATGTCGAAGGGGATGTACTGCTCGGCCTCGAAATGGATGGTCTCCTGCAGTTGTTCCTCGGGCATCGTCTGGACGTTGATTTTCTTGATGATGACCGAGTACCCGCCGATGGACAAGGCCACGTTGGTTGCCTTGATGTTGGCGGACTTGAGCAGCTGGCGGATGACCTGCGCCACCGTTTCCGTGTCGCTGATGGCGCCGTCCTCGATGGCGCCCGGCGGAATATCGGCCATCCCGAACCGCCTCAGCTTGCGCCCGTTCTTGGTCTCGGTGATTTCGGCGACTTTCACCGAACGTGATCCAATGTCCAGGCCGATGAGAGAGTCTTTTTTTCCGAGTATCATGGGGCGTCTTCAGTCCTTGAATATTTTGGGTTTATCCGAAAGCTGCAACCCCAGGGCCAGCAATATCTTGCGTTGGGTCTCCATCCGGCAGGGCAGGCCTTTTTCAATCCGGGAAACGGTGATGGGGGAGACAGCGGCCTGTCTGGCAAGCTCGGTTTTGCTCATCAGAAGGGATTCGCGCATTTCTTTCAGTTTATTTTTCGCCATGGGTCGCATGTGGCTTGGCCGTGATGGCTTCAGAATGACTATCTATTGTTCTTTAATTTTCTCATGGATAGTTGTATAAGTCAAAAAATTGATCATAATTATATTTAATTAGCCGTAATTGTCTGTATCTTGCGCCTGGTCAAAAACTATTTTCAACATATTGTAGTAATTTGGTGGCCGTTAAGAGTTGCTCATGTTCCAGGAAACGGCGGCTTCCGCGAAAGGCAGTGACGCGGTTTTTCGGTCGGCAGCTGCAAACAGAAGTCATAGCAAATTCCGCGCCAAGACCAGCCACTTGTCGGCCCGAGCCGGACGCACGGCCGAAACCCCTTTGTTATCAACGGATTCATCGGTTCTCCCCGGTCGCCCGGGACGGAGTCGTCTGTCGGATGGGTTGCAAAATGAAGCATTCGTGTCACTTTTTATCGACAGGGCGTCAAATTTTTGAAATCGGTATTTCCAATCCGTAGCTGCGCCGGCAGTGCCTGCGCCGCGGAACGCCTTCGAGTGAGTTACTTTCGGGGCTCTTGGCCCAGCGCCTTTGAAGTGCATTATCGGCCCATCGCGAAAAATCTTTAGCAGGATTTAGATAAAAAAACTCCAGGAGCTTGCAACGCATGGCGAATGTTTCTATAATCCCGCCCACCCGTTACAGGATATAGCCATGGCCGCCTCTATGAATCGACGTGTTCCCGAAGAAAAAATAAAGCCGTTTCGCCTCGTCAAATATTTCACGTTCACCGGTCTGGTGGTCATTTTCCTCGTCACCCTCATTCTCACCATCCTGAACACCCACTGGGTGAAGTCCATTCAGCGCAAAAAGGCCGAGGACTACGCCCACGCCCTGATCGAGAACCTGAACCACCAAGTGTTTATCCAGTTCATCCTGCCGATCGGCATGAAGTTCGGCAAGGTTCAGCTCAGAAACCCGGACCAGTTGGAGCGCATGGACAACGTGGTACGCAGCACGCTTTACAGTTTCAAGGTGGAAGACCTGAACATCTACAGCATGAACAACACCATATCCTACAGTTTTGACGAGGGGCGGATCGGGGTGGTGGCGGTCGGCGGAACGGCGCTGGAGCAAGCCAAGGTCGGAAAATCCACCTCGAAGCTCGTCCGACGCGGCGGATTCCTGGAGATCCTGCTCGGCATCCCCAAGGAGGTGCAACTGGTCACCTTTGCGCCCCTGCGCTGGGAGGAGCCCCTGGGGCGGATCACCGATACGGTCCTGGGGGTCGTCGAAATCGTCCAGGACCTGTCCGAGGACTATCAGACCATCTTCCGGATTCAAATCCTGCTGGTCATCACCTGCACGGTCCTGATGGGCGTCCTGTTCGTGGTGCTGCTGCTCGTCGTGAAGCGGGGGGAAGCCATCATTGAACAGCGGGCGGAGGAAAGGCTGCGGCTCAAGGAGCAGCTCGGCCGGGCGGAGCGGCTGTCGGCCATGGGGGAGATGGCGGCCGGTATCTCCCACGAGATCCGCAACCCGCTCGGCATCATCCGCAGTTCGGCCGAACTGCTCAAGAAAAAGGTTGCCAAGATAGACCCCACCAGCGCTATCCCGGACATCATCATCGAGGAGGCCACCCGGTTAAACGGCATCATCACCGACTTCATCAACTTTGCAAGGCCCCGCAGTCCGAAGTTCAGCCCATGCCGGGTCGCGGACGTGCTCGAGAAGAACCTCGTCGTCCTGGCCGCCCCGATCGCGGAGAAGGGCTACACGATCCGCAAGGCCTTCCAGGACCCCCTGCCGGAGATCATGGCTGATGCGCCCATGC
>JBFYWS010000543.1:0-3324 GCA_041310935.1 Desulfobacteraceae bacterium
CTATGTATTTCAAACAAATCACTGTTGAGGGCATGGGATGCCTGTCTTATGTCATCGGCTGCCCCCAGGCCCGGGTGGCCTGTGTGGTGGACCCCAAGCGCGATGTTCAGGATTACATCGACATCGCCCGCAACAATGGCATGAAGATTACCCACATCTTTGAAACCCACGTTCATGCCGACCACGTGAGCGGCAACATGGAATTGCAATCCCGCACCGGAGCAGCTATTCATTTTCTTAAAGGGTCGCCGGTCGAATTTGATTTCGTCTCCGTCCGGGAAGGGGATGTGTTCGAGTTCGGCGCCGCCAAGCTGGAAATCCTCAAAACCCCCGGCCACACCCCTCACTCCCTGTCGATCCTGGTGACGGATCGCGCCCGCAGCGCAAAACCTTGGCTGGTGCTGACCGGCGATTGCCTCTTCGTGGGCGACATCGGCCGGCCCGACCTGGCCGGCGCCGAACTGATCGGCGAGCAGGTCGAGAACCTGTACCAGTCTCTCTACACCAAGCTCGGTCGGCTATCTGAAAGCGTGGAGGTCTTCCCAGCCCACGGCGAAGGGTCGTTGTGCGGCAAGGGAATGAGCCCCAAATCCAGCTCCACGATCGGCTTCGAGAAACTGAGCAACCCGGTGCTGAACCTCGCCCCGGATATGTTCACGCGCCAGATCACTCAGAGTTTCCCGGAGCGCCCCAAGAGTTTCACCCATATCATCGCCACCAACAAAAGAGGCGCGCCGCTTCTAGAGCGCTGCCCCATGGTGAAGGACCTCTCCCCGGCACAATTCAAGGCGCATGCAGATCGCGGAGTGGTGATTCTCGACACCCGAGACACGGCGGCGTTCGGCGGCGTGCACATTCCCGGCAGCATCAACATCGGGCTTGCCAAGCAAACCGCCAACTGGATCGGCATGGTGATCGACCCGGCCGCCGACCTGGTGCTCGTGGTCTCCGACGAGGCGGCTTATCATGAGATGTGCACCCAGTTGCACCGCATCGGCTACGACAACATCATCGGCTACCTCCATGGCGGCATCGCCGCCTGGCAGGAAGCAGGCTTCCCCATCGCCCAGCTGTGGCAGATCTCGGCCGAGAAACTCAGCCGGAAGCTCGCAGGCAACCCTGGGCACCTCATCGACGTGCGCACCAAGGCCGAGTGGGACATGGGCCATATCCGAAACGCGCGCCACTATCCGCTCACCGAATTACTGAAAGGCGGTGTCGCGCTGCCGGAAGACCGCGAGGTCATTGCCGCCTGCGGCGTGGGCTATCGCGGCAACATCGCCGCCAGCTTCTTGCAGCAGCAGGGCTTCGAGCACGTTCACAGCTTGGCCGGCGGCATGAAGGCCTGGATCAACAGCGGCTATCCGGTCGTGACCGACTGAAACGGGAAGAAAAAGAGTGTTAGAAAGGAAGGACGCATGCGATTCGTGGTGATCGGCGGCGATGCGGCCGGCATGAGCGCGGCCAGCCGGGCTAAACGCAATGCACCGGGTATCGATGTCGTGGTGCTGGAACAAACCCAAGACGTCTCCTACAGTGCCTGTGGAATGCCCTATGCCATCGCCGACGGTCGCCGGCAGCTCGACGAACTGGTGGTGCGCCGGCCCGACGTCTTTCGCCAAAAGCAGGGCATCGATCTCCGAACCGGCCACCGCGTGGATGAGATTGACCCGCGCGCCAAACACGTGAGAGGGAAAACGACCGAGGGGCGGGACTTCGAGGTCGGCTTTGACAAGCTCCTGATTGCCACCGGGGCTTCTCCGAGACCCGCGGCGGTTCCCGGTGCGGACCTGCCCGGGGTGGTGACACTCAAAAGCCTGGAAGACGGAAGGTCGATCCAGCGGCTGCTGGCGGGAAAAACAGTGCAGCGCGCGGTCATCCTTGGCATGGGATATATCGCCCTGGAGATGTGCGAGGCCCTGCGGGCCAGGGGGCTGGCGGTGGAGCTGATCAAACCGGGTCCCGTCTTTCTCCCCTGGTTCCATCCGGACCTGGCAGCCGTCGTCATGCAGGAAGTGGAGGCCAACCAGGTTCGAGTTCACGTGGGCCAGCAACTTCAGCGGATCGAATCGGCCGGGGGAAAAAGCCTAAGAGTGGTGTCCGCAGGGCCGGCGCTGGAATGCGATGTGGTGCTCGTGGCCACCGGCGTGGCACCCTGCAGCCGATTGGCCGAAAAGGCCGGCCTGCGGCTGGGACCGGAAAAAGCCATCGATGTGGATCGTGCTCTGCTGACCTCCTGCCAGGACATTTATGCAGCCGGCGATTGCGCCGATGCGGTGCATGTCGTCACGAAACAGAAAGTGTGGATTCCCCTGGCCCTGCGGGCCAACCGGGCCGGCTGGGCCGCAGCCGACAACATGACGGGCAAGCAGGTGGAGCTGCCCGGGGTGGCGGGCACGGCCGTGTTCAAGGTGTTCGACCTCCAGGTGGCCCGCACCGGGCTGAATGTCGCCGAGGCTCAGGCGGCAGGCTTTGATCCGGTTGAAACTGTGATCCAAAGCCGTAGCCGGGCGCATGCCCATCCCGGCTCCACCACCATCCACGTCCAGATGGTAGGAGACCGCCAGACCGGAAAACTGCTGGGGGTCCAAATGGTGGGCAGGGAAGGCGTGGCCCACCGCATCAACGCTCCTGCCGTGGCCCTGCATGCCGAAATGACGGTGGCGGATTTCATCCAGTGCGACCTGGCCTATGCCCCTCCTTTCAGTCCGGTGTGGGACCCCCTGCTGACGGCCGCCAACCAGTTGTTCAAGGCGCTGTAACGCTTTCACCGACAGCTGCGTATGAGAAAGGCAAGAAAGGATGCATAATGCTGTACAAGTTTGACGGCAAGCAGCCGACAGTGGGGAAAGATACCTATGTCAGCGACATCGCAACGGTCATCGGCGACGTCGTTATCGGGAGCAATTGCTATATCGGGCACGGAGCCATTTTACGGGCGGACTACGGTCGAATCGAAATCGGGGACGGTACGGCGATAGAGGAAGGAGTTGTCGTTCATGCTCCTCCCGGCGATACGAACCGGATCGGAAGAAGCGTCACCATCGGCCATGGGGCCGTGGTTCATGGCAAACAGATCGGCCATCAGGCCGTCATCGGCATGGGCGCCATCCTCAGCATCTGGTCTGAAATCGGAGAAGGTGCAATTGTCGCGGAAGGCAGTGTCGTGAAACTGAAGCAGGTCATTCCCCCCAAGGTGGTCGCTGCCGGCAATCCGGCACAGATCGTCCGGGAGGTAAGCGCCAAGGACGAAGAATTTTGGAAATGGGGCAAGCAACTCTACGTCGATCTTGCCAAAAAATACCTCGATGAGGGCATGGAGCC
>JBFYWS010000547.1:0-4123 GCA_041310935.1 Desulfobacteraceae bacterium
GCACGCGGAAAAGCAGTGGACGGTCCCGGAGTGGGTGGCGGACCAGGAGGCCGACATCTACCACCGCATGACCATCGGCTGGGCCGAGCTGCAGCGGCTGTTTCAAAACGACCCCTGGGGCACGGAGGGCCCGGCCGGCACGCGTGCCAAGATGGCCTTCATGGCCGCCTACAACATCGACCGCTTCCGCGAGTTCGTCTTCGGCAGCAGCTTCCTCAAGCGCTTTACGGTCAAACCCGATCTGCTGAGCAGGATCAAAAAGGACGACGCGCAGCTGATGCTGCTCGGCTTCGACTGGATCAAGCTGTTCCTCTGGGGCATCCGCAGCCGGCGGCTGAAACCCAAAGGGCGTTAGCCCGGCAAGGGCTATGGCGCGCATGGCGCCCACAAATGATTCTCCCCCGGTGCCCTGTGTTGCCGGCCGCTACAGCACGCCCCTCGGCAGCGGCTGCATCTTTTCCCCGCCCAGCACATACCCGCCGTCCAGGCGCAGCACGCTTCCGGTCATGAAGGGGGCGTCACGGAGAATGAACATCACGGCCTTGACGACGTCGTCGATGGTTCCGGTGCGACCGAGCAGGGTGTGGTCGCGGATGGCCTGCTTTTCCGCGTCGCTCAGAAGCCCCCAGCCGCGGGTGCCGGGACCGTGGCGGGTTTCGACGAAGCCCACCATGATCTCGTTCACCCGCACTTCCGGCGCGGCCTCGCGGGCCCAGGTTTCGGTCAAGAGCGACACGGCGCGGCTCGCCGCGGCGTAACCGTCGTTGAACACGGGCGCGGCCGGCCCCGAGCGGCCGACGATCGCGGCGATCGAAGAGAGGTTGATCACGGCCCCGTCGCCTGCGGCTTTCAGGTGGGGGAGAGCGGCCTGGAACACCCAGCGTTTCGCGCGCAGGGTGGTTTCCTTTTCGAGATCCCACTGTTCGCCGACGTACGGCCCGTGGACCACGGGCCAGCCGCCGCGCTCGATGTTGTTGACCAGGATGTCCAGGCGGCCGAAACGCCCGACCACGGCCTGCACCAGGAGGGGGATGTCGGCCACTTTCCGCAGATCCGTCTTCAGGATAAGATGATCGCGCCCCGTTGCGGCAACATCGCGCTTGAGGGTGCCAAGCTCCTCCTCCCAGTCGCAGTAATTCAGGGCGACGCCCGCCCCGGCCTGCGCCAGAGCCAGACCGACCGACCGACCGATGCCTTTGATGCCCCCGAGGACGAGTGCGACTTTTCCTTCTAAGTTCATGGCCTGAATCTTCGCTGTGTAGCGGGTATTCCCACGGGATAGCCGACGCCAGCCCAAATGCCCGAAGCTTTGTGCGATCACGGCATGGTTCGTCTATGAAAGCCTTCAGTCTTCAGTCTATCTACCTGAGCAGTTACTTCTTTTCAAGCAACTGCCTCACCCATTCCAGCCCCACCCGCAGCAGCGCGAGGTCCTCGTGACGGGCCGCCTCCAGCAGCTCTTCGCCCACCCCCGACTCGGCCGCGACACCGTCGTCGAAGAGCCGGCGGCGGAACTCGTCCAGGTCGTAGAGGGCGGTGTACACACGTTCGGCCGATGACGGCGAAAGCGGCCCCCGACGCAGGCTGTTTTTGAGGCTGATCACGTCGAGCATCCGGTCGTTCTCGGTGTCGTACTCCGCGATCCCCTGGTCTGCGGTCCACTGCCGTGCGGTCTGGGTTCGGTCTCCGGCAAACCCACGGCAGTGCGCTTCGTTCAAAATATAATAGGAGGCGACGGCGACACCCGTCTGCCGCGAGCGGCGCACCGAGCGCACGAGCGGGTAGGTGCGGCAGGAGGCCGGGCGGTCCGGGTAGACCCGGCAACCGGCCGCGGACACAAACGGACAGGCCAGGGTTTGCGGGTCGGCCGGCGCGAGGGTGACCACCGGCAGCCCCGACCCGGGGCCGGTGTGACGCTGGGTGAACTGCGCGAGGAAACGGCCGGACGGCACGCCGAGACCGCGCTTCAGGCGCAGCGCGTCATACGGTGTCAGCGCCTGGAACAGGTCCCGGCAGCAGTCGTTGAAGCAGGCCACCTCCGGCCCGCAGGCAAACCGGAAGACCTCGTCCAACCCCAGAGCGGTCAATTGATCGTCCACGCCTTTGCACCTCGCATAAAAAATGACCATACACATTGATGGACTCGTAAAAAGTTCCACTAACATGTCATTTCGAGCGAAGCGAGAAATCTTTCAGTGGCAACGCATTCAAAAAACGAGATTTATCCCGGTGGTCGAAATGACAGATTCACTCAGCACGAATTTTACGGGTCCGTCAACTTCGCGTCAATCGGAATATTTTCAGGGCACTGGCGATGGACGCTGTAGCAGCAGCGGCCGACCTGCATTTTGTGCCTCCTGTGCGAATTAATTCAATATGTGGAAATTTTGCCTTGGGCCTTCGAAAGCTGGAGTTTTGTTTAAATTTCAGTTCTCAAAAATTCTTGACAAGCCATATATGGGATGGTATTGGTCATCTTCCTCCAAAAATTTATCCTACTGATTTGAATGAATATTCTTCTTTTTCTGCATCAAGGGTCATGTTCGCCGCCGGCTGCAAAACAGGCCGGCGACGATGAGCAGGAAGGCGGATTCAAGCCCCACATACGGCCGAGCATCAATAAAACCAACGAAGGGAGGTGCAAAACCAGTTCACCACGCCGGGCTCTGTAGCAGTTCGTAACGCCAACTCTTTCATTCACACCACTCCCAAGGAGGTATTTACATGCCAAGCTTTGTCATCAGTGAAAAGTGCGACGGTTGCAAGGGCGGCGATAAAACCGCCTGCATGTACATCTGCCCGAACGACCTGATGGTCCTGGACCCGACGGCCATGAAGGCCTACAACCAGGAGCCCGATCAGTGCTGGGAATGTTTCTCCTGCGTCAAGATCTGCCCCACCCAGGCGATCGAGGTGCGCGGCTATGCCGACTTCGTGCCGTTGGGAAGCAACATCATGCCGATGCTGGGCACCGAGGATGTCATGTGGACCTGCAAATTCCGCAACGGCCTGATCAAACGGTTCAAGTTCCCCATCCGGACCACTCCCGAGGGCCAGGCCAATTCGTATGATGGCCTGAAGGGCAAGGACATCGAAAGCCAGCTCCTGTCCACGGAAGAGGCCGAAGGCCGTACACTGCCGCGGCCCAAGGAACTCGTGAAGTAGACAGCGGGACCCTTTCACCAAGCGATGATCAGCTTACGACTACATCAAGGAGGAAATAATATGGCATTGCCGAATAAACCCAAGGGTGAACTCAAGGCCGTGAAGGACCCGGAAGTTGTCGAGAAGGAAGTGGACGTCCTCATCGTCGGCGGCGGCATGGCTGCCTGCGGCACGGCTTTCGAAATCAAGAAATGGCTCCAGCCGAACCAGACGGTTCTGCTGGTGGACAAGGCCGCTCTCGAGCGCTCCGGCGCCGTGGCCCAGGGCCTCTCGGCCATCAATACCTACATCGGCGAGAACAGCCCGGACGACTACGTCCGCATGGTCCGCAACGACCTGATGGGCCTGGTCCGCGAAGACCTGATCTTCGACCTGGGCTGCCACGTCGACGACTCGGTGTGGCTGTTCGAGGAGTGGGGGCTGCCGATCTGGAAGAAGGACGAGGCGGGCAAGACCCTGGACGGCATCAAGGGCAAGAAGATGGGGACCCTGAAGGCCGGCGCCAAACCGGTTCGCACCGGCAAGTGGCAGATCATGATCAACGGCGAGTCCTACAAGCGGATCGTCGCCGAAGCCGCCAAGAAAGCCATCGGGGACACCAACATCCTCGAGCGCGTCTTCATCGTCGAGCTGTTCCTGGACAAGAACAAGCCCAACCAGATCGCCGGCGCGGCCGGGTTCTCCGTGCGCGAGAACAAGGTCTACATCATCAAGTGCAAGACCGCCATGATCGCCTGCGGCGGCGCGGTAAACATCTATCAGCCGCGGTCGGTCGGCGAGGGCAAGGGACGTGCCTGGTACCCGGTGTGGAACTCCGGTTCCACCTACTACCTGGGTGCCAAAGTCGGGGCCGAGCTCTCCATGATGGAAAACCGTTTCACCCCGGCCCGGTTCAAGGACGGCTACGGCCCGGTCGGCGCCTGGTTCCTGCTGTTCAAGGCCAAGACCCTCAACGGCC
>JBFYWS010000555.1:0-2714 GCA_041310935.1 Desulfobacteraceae bacterium
AGAAATGGTGGATTTCGGTTCAGGCCAAGGCCGCAGCGATTTCGCAACCGCAGGCGTAGTCCGTCTACGCCGAGGATGGCGAAGAGCGAGAACGCCGGCATGGGCCGAAAGACGCCGTTTATGGATGGACACGAGGATAGCGGGCCGCAACCCCCGCTTCCTTGAATTCCCGCAGCCGGTCGATGTGGCGATTTTCCTCCGCGATGACCCGTTGCAGGTGCCCGCGGGTTTGCTCGTCCTCGATGAAGGGCGCGATCAGCTCGTAGAACAGGACGGTGTCCTGCTCGAACTCAATGAAAATGGAGATGAGCTCATGCGTGCTGTCCACCTTCGAGAAGTCCACTTCCTTGAGAGAGAAGCTCTGTCCGCCGACCAGATCCTTGAACACCTGCCGGCTCATCTCCTCGATAAAGGGGTTCTTCACCCCGCTGTCGAGGTCTGATTTCAGGGCCGCAAACCACTCCCGGTGGCTGACCTCTTCGTCCGCCATCCGCTGGAGCAGCGCGTTCATGGATTCATCGGAGCACGACGCCACGGCCTTGCGGTAGGTGGCCTCGCCGTTTTTCTCGAGCTGGATGGCCAGTTCCAGGATTTCCTTGATTTCAAACACAGCGAACCTCCTGCGGGTCCTGCGTGAGCGGCCGGTTGTCCGCCGCGGAACTGTCAACATAGCAGATGCTTCGGAAATTTCAAACCCGAACGGCTATAGCGTCTTTTCCACCGTCAGTGGAATCAGCCGACCATAATTCTATAACCCGTTTTCCACAGTCTTTCGCCACCCACCCGCTGCCAATAAAACCACAACATGCTTAGAAGTGGTTTCATAACCCCGCCTGACGCCCGGGTGCGGCGTTGCAGGCCTCTCGTAAATGCTCACAACCAAATGAAGTTGCTCCGCGTTCCGAATAGGCCTGCGCCTTGCTCGCAGGCGTGATACAGGGTTATGAAACCACTTCTATATAACATTATAATTTTTGATATCAAGATAATTGCACGGATCTTGCTTTCACCCTTTTCAAAGCATCGAGCCAGACTATCAACCTCCCACGGGAGCACATGACCATGGACATTCTGGATTTTCTTGGCGCCATTATCGCCCTCACCGCCCTGACCAGACTGATTTTCTGTTAGGTCCGACCGATTGCCCGGACAGGCCCTTCCCCTGCTATGGCTAAACGGACGGCCATGCGGCCGTCGCTCCCTCCGACACCATTCAGCCACTCCGGCTTGTGCTTCCCAAAACCCCGCGCAGCGGGTGACCGTTGACTTCCGCAACCGCACCGATTATGAATCCCCGCAGGATGACACCGGCTTCGAGAAGCTATCTCAAAAATGCATCTGACAGTCGCTGGTCCGCCGTAGGCGGATTGCACGCCTCTGAAAAATGCTCACAACCTGACGCGGTTGCTGCGCTTTTTCATCGGCGTGCGCCTTGCCCTCAGCTGTGATCTGCTATTTTTGAGATGGCTTCGAAGCCATCGCGAAAGGGGGGCGCCATGACGGATTACGAAAAGCTCGGCGTTTTTTACCTGGGCAAGACCTTCGACATGAACTCCGGAAAGCTCGGAGAGGAGCTGGTCCTTTATGACTCGAAGGATCTGACCACCCACGCCGTCATCATCGGCATGACCGGCAGCGGCAAGACCGGCCTGGCGCTCGGCCTGCTGGAGGAAGCGCTGATCGACAACATCCCGGTGATCGCCATCGACCCCAAGGGCGATCTGCCCAACCTGCTGCTCACGTTCCCGAACCTGGCCGCGGAGGACTTCCTGCCCTGGGTGGACGAGCAGGAGGCCTTGGCGGCCGGTCTCACGCGACCGCAGTTCGCCGCCAAGCAGGCCGAGGTCTGGCACAAGGGGCTTGCCGACTGGGGCCAGGAGCCGGAGCGCATCGCCCGCCTGAGAGGGGCAGCGGAACTGGCCGTCTACACGCCGGGCAGCCGGTCGGGCCTGCCGGTGAACGCCCTGGGCAACTTCGCGCCGCCGCCCGCGGCCGTCATGGCAGACCGCGACCTTGTGCGGGAGCGCGTCCAGAGCACCACCACCTCGCTGCTGGCGCTTGCGGGGATCGATGCCGACCCCATCAGCAGCCGTGAGCACATCCTCGTCGCCAACCTGTTCAACGCGGCCTGGTCCCAGGGCAAGGGGCTGGACCTTTCGAGCCTGGTGCGCGCCATCCAGGAGCCGCCCTTTGCCCGCGTGGGGGTCATGGACCTCGACTCCTTTTACCCGTCCAAGGACCGCTTCCAGCTGGCCATGCGATTCAACAACCTGCTGGCAGCCCCCGGTTTCGAGGCCTGGCTGGAGGGCGAGCCGCTGGATATCGGACGCCTGCTGTTCACAGCCGAAGGCCGCCCGCGCGCTTCCATCTTCACCATCAGCCACCTCGGCGAGGCCGAGCGCATGTTCTTCGTCTCCCGACTGCTGAACGAAATCCTGGCCTGGGTTCGGACCCAGCCCGGCACTTCCAGCCTGCGGGCCGTCCTGTACATGGACGAAATCTTCGGGTTCTTCCCGCCGGTCAAAAATCCACCCTCCAAGCAACCCCTGCTGACCCTGCTCAAGCAGGCCCGCGCCTACGGGCTGGGAGTGGTGCTGGCCACCCAGAACCCGGTGGACCTCGACTACAAGGGGCTCGCCAACACCGGCACCTGGTTCATCGGCCGCCTGCAGACCGAAGGCGACAAGCAGCGGGTGATGGCCGGGCTGGAGGGC
>JBFYWS010000557.1:0-2851 GCA_041310935.1 Desulfobacteraceae bacterium
CAGGCATTACCTTTTTCGTGAAAAATGCATGAATAATGAAATTTCAGCAACTACCAACAACGGAGCCAATACAATGACCACGACGACTAAGATCATCTTTCCGGCCGACCCCGGAGCCGACCCCAAGGGGGCGGAGAAAATTGAGTACCCGGCAGAGTTGCCGATATTGCCGCTGCGCAACACGGTGGCGTTCCCTTACACGATCCTGCCGCTGACGGTCGGCGTCGAGCGTTCGATCAAGCTGATCGAAGACGCTCAGAACGGGGACCACCTGATCGGGCTGGTGGCCATGAAGTTTCCGGAGATCGAGGATCCCCTGCCGGGCCAGGTCTACGAGGTGGGGACGATCGCCCGGATCGAACGCGTGGCCAAAACCCCCGACAACCACCTGAATGTCATCGTGCACTGCCTCGAACGGTTCAAGGTCGACTATTGGACCGCCGACAAACCCTACCTGCGTGCCACCATTCACCCGGTGCCGGACCTGATCGAATCGGACCTCGAAACAGACGCCTTGCAGCGCAGCCTGCTCGAGGTGGCGCGGGAAGTCGTCGCACTTTCTCCGAACTACCCCAAGGAGGCCGGGGAGTTCCTGGCCCAGATCAAGAATCCGCGCTACCTGGCCTACCTGGTCGCCAACTACGCCAACCTTGAAATGGCCAAGGCCCAGCAGGTCCTGGAGGAGGAAAACCTCAAAGACAAGCTGCGCACGCTGGTCAACCATCTCGCTCGTGAAAAAGAGGTCCTCTCCCTGGGCCAGAAGATCCAGAGCGAGGCACGGGAGGGCATGGAAAAGGCCCAGCGCGATTACTACCTGCGCCAGCAGGTCAAGGCCATCCAGAAGGAACTCGGCGAACCCGAGGAGGGCGGCTCCGAGGCCGACGGCTACGCCGAGAAGGTCGCAAAGGCCGAACTGCCCGAGGAGGCGCGCAAGGAAGCCCAGCGCGAGCTGAAGCGGCTGGCCGGCATGTCACCGCATGCGCCGGAGGCCTCCATGATCAAGACCTACCTGGATTGGCTGGTCGACCTGCCCTGGACCAAAACGAGCGTGGACCAGACCGATATCGGCCACGCGCGTGCGGTGCTGGACGAGGACCACTACGGCCTGCCGGATGTGAAGGAGCGCATCATCGAGTTTCTCGCCGTGCGCAAGCTCGTCGCCGAGCGCGGCGTCAAAGCCACCGCCGACAAGGCTGAAACGGAAAGGGTGTCCGAGGCCATGGGGGCGATCCTGTGCTTCGCCGGGCCTCCCGGTGTCGGCAAGACCAGTCTGGGCAAGAGCATCGCCCGGGCCCTCGGCCGCAGCTTCACGCGGATGAGCCTCGGCGGCGTGCGGGACGAGGCCGAGATCCGCGGCCACCGCCGGACCTACATCGGCGCCATGCCGGGCCGCGTCATTCAGGCCATCAAGCGCGCCGGGACCAAAAACCCGGTGTTCATCCTGGACGAGGTCGACAAGATCGGTATGGACTGGCGCGGGGACCCGAGCAGCGCGCTGCTCGAGGTGCTGGACCCGGCCCAGAACCACGCCTTCCGGGACCACTACCTGGACGTGGACTTCGACCTGAGCGATGTGATCTTCATCACCACCGCAAACCAGCTCGAGACCATTCCGGCGGCCCTCCGGGACCGCATGGAGATCATCACGCTCGACGGCTACACGGAATACGAGAAGCTGCAGATCGCCAAGCGCCACCTGATCCCACGCCAGTTCAGGGCCCATGGCCTGAAAGACGAGGAAATGACATTCACGGACGACGCCGTGCGCAAGATTATCCAAGATTACACCCGCGAGGCCGGCGTGCGCAACCTCGAGCGTCAGGTCGGGGCGATCTGCCGCAAAAGTGTGGTCAAGATTGTCGCGCAGCAGTGGGCTCACGTGGTGGTCACCGAGGAGCTCGTGCGGGAGCAGCTGAAGAAGGAAAAATTCGAATCCGAGCGCTCCGAGCAGATCGAGATTCCGGGCATCGCCACGGGGCTGGCGGTGACGGCGGTCGGCGGCGACATCCTCTTCATCGAGGCCACCCGCATGAAGGGCAAGGGCAGCCTCACCCTCACCGGGCAGCTGGGCGATGTCATGCGGGAGAGCGCCCAGATCGCCCACAGCTACGTCCGGTCCAAGGCCGAGCAGTTGGGGATATCTCCGGATGTGTTCGAGGCCACCGATGTCCACCTGCATGTCCCGGCCGGCGCCATCCCCAAGGACGGCCCCTCCGCAGGGGTTGCCTTGTCGATGGCCATGGCGAGCCTCTTCAGCGGCCGGACCGTGCGGGGCGACGTAGGCATGACGGGCGAGGTGACCCTGCGCGGCCGGGTGCTGCCGGTCGGCGGCATCAAGATGAAGGTGCTGGCCGCCCACCGCGCGGGGCTGACCACGGTGATCCTGCCCAAGCGCAACGAAAAGGACCTCGACGATCTGCCGGCCGAGGTCCGCAGCAGCATGCGCCTCGTTCTCGTGGAGCGGATCGACGACGCGATGAATGTCGCTTTCGGCGCGGAAGCCCGCCAGGAAGTTAGTATCCCCATGGTAGAATAAAATGACCGGCTCAGGCGGCCGCCTGAGCCGGTAAGCGGCGACTAAAAATGGAGATGATCATGGAAAAAATTCCCCTCTTCCCGCTTGGGCTGGTACTGCTGCCTGGGATGCCGCTGCAGCTGCACATCTTCGAGGAGCGTTACAAGCTGCTGATGTCGGAGTGCCTGTCCGGGGAGACGCCGTTCGGGATCGTCCAGTTTGACGGGAAGGCGATTCACTCCGTGGGGTGCATGGCCCGCATCACCGAGGTGCTGCACCGCTACGAGGACGGCCGCATGGACATCATGACCCGGGGCGGGCAGCGGTTTTTCGTCA
>JBFYWS010000477.1:0-5867 GCA_041310935.1 Desulfobacteraceae bacterium
TGCCGTTGATGCGCACGAACTCCTTTTTCCAGGGCGACTGGAGCAGGCTGCCCAGATCCTTGATGGACTTGACCCCGGGATAGCCGGTCAGGATCAGCTTGATGGTCCAGGCGTTGTAGGCGTTGATGTAAAAGGCGAACTGCTCCTCCCGCGGCAGGCGCTCCGGGTCGACCTGTTCGAGGGCCTTAAGGTACTGATCCAGCCGGGCTGCATCGCGCTTGAACCCGGCGTAGTCGACGTGGCCGTTTACGACGTATTTTGTCAGGAGCTCGGCGTAGATGCTGTTGTCCACCGGCGGGGCGGCGGCATCAACCGAACCGCCGAAGGCCGGGATCAAAAAAGCGAGCGCTGCAACATACGCCACCAGCGATGGCACGATTCGATCGCACATGGGCTGCTCCTCACTCGTCCAGCCCGGGGGGTGTCGCGACAATTTACTGCACCCAACCGGGTCCTGGCGGAATCCTTCGATTTTCTAAACAAATAAGGCCGGATAGGCGGGTGTCAATCAGGGCTGCCGCCGGGGGCGTTGACTTGAGGGCGGGCCGTCTTACTATCACTCCACTATCAAGGCTTTGAAAGTTTAATTGCTATTGCTTCCGTTGTAACCAAACCCTCACGAAAAGGAGATTCACCATGGAAGAACGCAAAGGTGCCGTCACGCTCAGGGGTAATGCTTTTACCCTCGTCGGAAAAGAGGTCAAGGTCGGGGAGAAGGCCCCGGATGTCGAACTGCTGGACAACGACCTCAAACCGGTCAAGTTCTCTTCTTTTAATGGCAAGGTGGTCATCGTCTCCAGCGTGCCGTCGCTGGACACCCCGACGTGCGACATGGAAACCCGCCGCTTCAACACCGAAGCCGCCGGCCTGGGGGACAATGTCGTCATCCTCACCGTCAGCACGGATCTTCCCTTCGCCCAGAAGCGTTGGTGCGGCGCGGCCGGCGTGGACAAGGTCAAGACGCTTTCCGATCATCGCGAGACGGCATTCGGCCAGAGCTACGGCGTGTTGATCAAGGAGCTGCGACTGCTGGCGCGCGCGATCTTCGTCCTGGACAAGAACGGGGTGGTGAAATACGTGCAGCTCGTGAAGGAAATTTCCCAGGAGCCGGATTACGCGGCGGTCATCGCAGCGGTCAAAAAACTGGTGTGACCATACGCGTACAGGGCGCACCAACAGCAAAGGGCAGCCTCTCGCTGAAGGCTGCCCTTTGCATACACTCTCGTAAGGTGTCGATCGCCCCGCTGAAGCCTTCCGGCCCGGCGGGTTGAGGTTATTCACTCCCCCTGTTTTTTGCGAAATACTTCGCGCCGTTCGATAGTCTCTCCCTCCCAGAAGCTGCCGCTGAGCCGCCGGTCGTTGGTCCGCCGGCGATCGATGCCGGCCCGCCGGTCAAAGCCTCTGCGGCGGTCTCGGCCGGACCTGCTTTCGGGGCTGTCGTATTCGCTGGGGGTCTGCCGGCGGTCGATGCCGGACCGTGATCCTCCGCTGTCCTTGATTCGTATGAATTCAAGATCCGGCAGGGCCTCTCCGGGTTCGTCTTTCGGTATCGTCATCCGATTTCCTTCCAATGGCAACGCAGCGCGTGTGCGTCGAAGTGTGCCCCAGGAACCCTCGATAACCAGAGCAATCCTCATGCCATATGGCCCGATCGTGGAACCGGCCGGATTTACCGGCTCGGCGGGTAAACGGTCGCAGGCGATGGGCGATTTGGGAACTAAGGTTGAGAAATGGATTGGAGCGCAGTGTGAAAAAGAATTCCCACCGTTGTCGCCCGGCGTCACTTGACACGCCGCAGGGCGTGTGTGCGGCGCAGCAGTTTCCAGAGTTCGCGGATAATCAGGCGGGCCGCCGCCTCTTCGGTCTTGATCGACCGCCGGGCCACCCAGCGGCAGGACCGCATAAGAGGTATGTTCGCCGCGGGCAGGCCGAAACGGTGGACGATGTACTCCCCCAGGGTCGGAAGCAGGGTGGGCAGCTCGCCTTCGGTCATGTTCGCGATCGTGACCCTGTCCTTGAGCGGCAGGCCGTCGCTCAGTTGCTGCACGGCATCCCTGACGCAGGCCGGAGGCTCGGAGGCGGCGGCTTCCGGCGCGATACCTGATTCCGCAGGCTTGCCCGGGATCCCATCTGCCAGGCTCAGATAGAACACGCTTTCGATCAGCGCCAGGGTGTCGCTGTAGATCCGGGGGTCCTTGCTGGCCCGGGGCCCGGCCACGTTCAGCACCATGATGCGCTGGGTAGCGACCCACTCCCGGATCGCCAGGGCGGCGCGGAAGGCCGGCGTTTGGCGGAGGTCGACGTGCAGCCAGGGACGGCCGTGTTTCACGGCCATCTCGCGGGTGTATGCGGTCCCGCCGCGGAGCTTTCCGCGTGCGATGATGAGCGTGCCGTCGGCGTCGATCACGTTCTTTTCGGTGCGCTCGGCGTAGACCGCGGACGTCGTCTCCTTGAGGGCGTAGCTCTCCGGCAGCGGGCCGTCCTCCGCCAGGCGGCCCTTGGGGATCCAGCCGCCATGCGGGACGCCCAGTCGGATGGCCGCGTCCAGGGCCGCCCGGTCGGCGCCGGTTTGCCCTCCGGAAATGATTTTCACGATCATGCCGACCCGCCGTCGCACGAAAAAGAAGACCGTGCGGGCCCGGCCGCACGGTCAGCTGGTGTCTCGAATTGCCGGGACGCTACTGCTCGATGACGAAATGCGCTCTCCGGTTTTTCGCGAACGCCTCTTCGCTGCGCCCCTGAACCAGCGGCCGCTCCTCACCGTAGCTGATGGTGGCCATGCGGGCCGTCGGGATGCCCAGGTCCACCATAAAGGCCTTGGCCGATTTGGCGCGCGCCTCCCCGAGGGCCAGGTTGTATTCATTCGTGCCGCGCTCGTCGCAGTGGCCCTCGATGGTGACCTTGACGTTCGGGTTGGCTTTCAGGAACGCGGCTTTCTTGCGCAGCACATCCTGGGCCTGTGTGGTCAGGGACGAACTGTCGTAGCCATAGAAGATGTCCTCGTTTTCAAACGAGGAGCGCTCGCTGGCGCCGATGGCCCCGCCCGCACCCGGGCGGCCGGCAGCACCGCCCAAATCCTGTTCGCCGATGCCTTTGCGGCCCGCTGCACCCCCCATGCCGGTCCCGCTGGCGGATGCCGCACTCGGGTCCGAACTGATCTGTTTTTTCTGGCATGCCGGAATAGCGAAGAGCAATCCCGTCACGAGCATCAGCATTAGAACTCTGCAACCTATTTTCTTCATTGTTTCTCTCCTTGAATGGATTTGGCTTAAATCGCCTCTTCCCCGGCCTTTGCCCGACGTCCAGTTTCGCTGCTGAATTTTTATATACCACGCCGGGTGAATTGTCAAAAGGAGCCGTCGCGGACTGTGCGGCAAATGGGGCTCGTGCCCGGGGGATTCCGGACTTTCGCCACGGGTGCTGATGTGCCGCATAAAAATACATAAAAGTAAAAAGTTAATATTATAAATACAAATATGTAAATATTAAAAAACAACCACACACAAACCGTTTACGTGTTAAATCATAATAATTCGAATGGTTATGAGGATTTATGCGGCGTGGCATGCTAATTGATACAGTCGGCTACCATGCATCGCGGAGGCAGGCTCCGCAATTTCGAACCATGGGAGAGAACAGGATGAAAAAAATCGAAGCGATCATCAAGCCTTTCAAACTAGACGAGGTGAAGACGGCCCTGACCGAGATCGGCGTCACCGGCATGACCATCACCGAGGTCAAGGGATTCGGTCGCCAAAGAGGCCACAAGGAAGTCTATCGCGGGGCCGAGTACCAGGTGGACCTGGTGCCCAAGATCCACCTGGGAATCGTGGTGGAATCCGGGCAGACAGAGGCGGTGGTCGGCCTTATCCGCAAGGCGGCCAACACGGGGAAAATCGGGGACGGCAAGATTTTCGTTACCTCACTGGACCAGGCCGTAAGGATTCGCACCGGCGAGACCGGACGGGACGCCATTTAACCTAATAATCTCTGCGGCCTCAAAAGGTAGCAGAAAATCAGAGGAGGACATGTGATGGGAAAAGTAGTGTTGTGGGCATGCGCTTTGGTGATCGGAGGTGTTCGAGCCTGGGCCGGCGACGAACCCCCTACGCTGGAATCCAACAAGGCCGCCATCGAACTGGTCCAGGTCCACGCGAACTACGTCTGGACCCTGGTGGCGGCCGCCCTCGTTTTCTTCATGCAGGCCGGCTTTGCCATGGTTGAGACCGGTTTCACGCGCGCCAAGAACGCCATCAACATCATGATGAAGAACCTCATGGACTTTGCCATCGGCTCGATCGCCTACTGGGCGATCGGCTTCGGCATCATGTTCGGGGTAAGCGGCACGGGTTGGTTCGGCACCTCGGGCTTTTTCTTGAGCGACTATACACCAGGAGAAGACCCGTGGGTGCTCGCCTTCTGGATGTTTCAGGTGGTTTTCGCAGCCACTGCGGCCACTATCGTTTCCGGCGCCATGGCCGAGCGCACCAAGTTTATAGGCTATCTGATCTACAGCGCCGTCATCAGTGCAGTGATTTACCCGGTCATCGGTTCCTGGGCCTGGGGCGGTCTTTTCAAGGGCAAAGGTTGGCTTGAGGCCATGGGGTTCATCGATTTCGCCGGATCCACGGTGGTCCACTCGGTCGGCGGCTGGGCGGCACTGGCCGGGGCCATGGTCCTCGGCCCGCGGCTCGGCAAATATGCAAAAGATGGGCGAATCAAACCGATCCTGGGCCACAACATGCCGTTGGCGGCCCTCGGGGTTTTCATTCTGTGGCTGGGGTGGTTCGGGTTCAACCCCGGCTCGACGACCGCCGCCAATAAGGACACCGCCCTGATTTTTGTCAACACCAACATGGCGGCGGCGGCCGGTTGCGTCATGGCCCTGATCACCTCCTGGCTCAAGTTCGGCAAACCGGAGATCGGCATGACCCTCAACGGCGCACTGGCCGGGTTGGTGGCGATCACGAGCCCTTGCGCCACGGTGACCCCGCTCAGCGCCGTCGTCATCGGCGCGATCGGCGGGGTGCTCGTGGTGCTGGCGGTGCTCTTTTTCGATCGCATTCGGATCGACGATCCCGTGGGCGCTATCTCCGTCCACGCGGTGAACGGTGTCTGGGGTACTCTATCGGCGGGACTGTTTCACGTCAAGGGCTTCGACCTGGCGCAGGTTGGTGTCCAGTTGATAGGCATCGCCGCCTGCTTCCTTTGGGTGTTTCCCACATCGTTCATCATGTTCAAGATCATCGCCAAGACCATCGGATTGCGGGTTTCACCCGAAGAAGAACTCGAAGGCCTCGACATCAGCGAACACGGCGGGGTGGCCTATCCCGACTTCGAGGTGCTCTCCCACGGCGGTGGCATCACGGCGGCGACGCTGTCGGCGGCCGGCCTCAAAGCCGAACCGTCGATGCGTCCGCAGATGTCCCCGGTTAAACAGGCCTGACGAAGGTCCCGGCATGATATCAAACGGCGGGAGCCTGCCCGAGGGTCCCGCCACCCTTCGATTGATGAAAGGATACGAGAACCATAACTGCGAAAACATAAAAGGAGAAGACACGTGAAGAAAATCTGGAACTCAATTCTTGCGATGAGTATCGGCTTGTTGGTTTACGCCCTGGGTATTACAAATGCAATGTCAGAGGATTGGTGGGCCGAGGCAACCGATCCAAAGAACTTCAGCGCCACCACGACCTTCGCCACGGATTATCTCTTCCGGGGCGTGTCGCAGACGGACAACAAGCCGGCCGTTCAGGGCAGTTTCGACTACAAGCATCCGATCGGCGCCTACCTCGGCATCTGGGGCTCAAACGTGGACGACACCATTTCCAAGGGCAATGTGGAGCTGGATGTTTACGGCGGCTATG
>JBFYWS010000571.1:0-5001 GCA_041310935.1 Desulfobacteraceae bacterium
TCGGGCAGCTGTTGGCCGACGTCTCCTACCGGGACCGCTCCGGTGACTCCAAGTTCCCGGACGCCTCCTTCCCTTTCAAAAACGACTTCGACACCGAAACGCTGGGGTTCACACCGCGCTACGTGTGGCAGGGAGCCGTTTTCGACCGCACCAACAAGCTGATCGCGGGGGTGGACCTGTACCACACCCAACAGGACAACAAGTCCTACTCGGGCTTCTTCTCGCCGCTGCCCTCCTCGCCGACCGGCCTCTCGGACGTAGAGCGGGACTCGGTCGGGGCCTACCTCAACAACGAGTTCTACGTCCTGAACGACCTTCTGCTCACCCTGGGCGCGCGGCGCGAATATGTGAAATACGACTTTGACGTGAAAGACCTGAGTGCCTTCCCCCTGGCCCCCTTGAACGAATCCAACTCGGACTCCGAGAACGCCTACCACGCCGGGTTGACGTTCCTGTATGGCCTCAATTCGTCGGTGTTCACCCGTATCAGCCAGAGCTTCCGCTTCCCCTTGGTGGACGAGCTGGTGGTTTACGACTTCGATACCGGGCAGATCCGGGTGAACCCGGATCTCAAACCGCAGACCGGGGTCCACTACGAGCTCGGGGTGCGACACCACTTCACACCGAAGCTGAGGGCCAACCTCACATTTTTCCGCGCGGAAATCGAAGACGAAATCTTTTTCAACCGCCCGACGTTCACCAACGAAAACTACCCCAAGACCCTTCACCAGGGAATCGAAGTGGGAGCCCGGGCGGAAGTGCTGAAGCACGTGGCCGTGGTCGGAAACTACACCTACGAGAAGGCGACCTTTGAAAAGGGTCCCTACCGAAACGCGACCATTCCGGCCGTACCCTATAACCGGGCCAATGTGGGGCTGCGCATCTTCGATGTCCTGCCGGGGGTGGAGCTGGCGGTGGACTACAGCTACTACGGGTCCAGTTATGCGGTGAGCGACTTTGAGAACGATTTCGAGAAGCTCGACGACTATTTCACGCTGGATCTGAAGCTGTCCTATGAGTGGGGGATGTTCCGGACATTCGTGGGGGTGAACAACCTGACCAACGAGAAATACTCCGAGTACGCGGTCATCGGCGGCACGCCGCTCCAGACCAACTTTTACCCGTCGCCGGAGCGGAATTTCGTTTTCGGCCTGCGGGCCTCGTTTTAAACCCCGAACCGGAGGGAGCCATGTGGGACTTGTTCTTAAAAGGCGGGCCGGTGATGTGGCCGCTTCTTGCCTGTTCGCTCGTCTCGCTGACGGTGGTCATCGAGCGGGCGATGTTCTGGATCGTGTTGCACCGTCGCAGCAACGGGGCGCTGCTCAACGAGGTTATGGCGCTGTGTGAATCCGGGGACTGGGAAGCCATCCGGCTCAAGACCACCGGAACCAGGGACTATGCCATCAAGATCATCGTCATCGGTATTTTGCACCGCGACTTTTCCATGACCAAGGCCATGGAGTCGGCCGCGACCGACCAGATCAAGCACATGCGGCGATGCATGGGTGTTCTGGACACCATGATCACGGTGGCCCCACTGCTGGGGATCTTCGGCACGGTCACCGGCATCATTCAGTCCTTCGAGGCGCTCGGGACAACCGGGATCGAACGCCCGGTCGAGGTCTCCGCCGGAATCGCCCAGGCCTTGATCACCACTGCGGCCGGCCTGGGGATCGCAATCCCGGTGGTCATTCTTTACAACTTTTTCGATAGCCTGTGCGAGCGAGCGGCGCTGCGTATCGAAAAATATGCCACCAGCCTCGAGATCGTTTACGAAAAGCTGGTGGGACGGATATAGCGGTCGTCGAAAAAAAGCGGGACGGAAGCGGCGCATGGCGTATGTCGCCCGGCGCCCTGAACAATGGAAGGAGGGCGGCGCCAATGAAAATCCGAGTGCCGAACCGGAAACGGGTCCGGGTCGAAATAATTCCCATGATGGACATGATGTTTCTGCTGCTGGTCTTCTTCATATACGCCATGTTGTCGATGGCGGTCCACCGGGGGCTTCCGGTCCACCTTCCCGCTTCGGATGAGGCCGAAACCACTAAAGACACCCACCTGACCATTACCGTCAATGCGGACGGATCCGTGTTCGTCGACCGTGCGGCGGTGGCGCTCCCGGATCTGACCGCCGCCCTGAAGGTTCGCGCCCAAGCCGAAACCGCTCCGGGAGTACTGCTTTTCGCCGATCGCAGCCTCAGCTACCAAAACCTTTTCGAGGTCCTGGACCGAATACGCGCCGCCGGGTTGAGTCGCGTTTCGCTCCAGGCCGAGCCGGGTCAATCGCCGTGAAACGATTCGCAGCGGCAGCCGCTTTCGCCGCCGGGTTTCATCTCCTCCTTTTCAGCCTGGATGTCGACCGAAGAAGCTCCCGAGACCCTCTTCATCCGTCGACCGAAACGGTGACGATCGTTCTGAATGCAGCCTCCCCTCGGACGGTGGAACCGCAGCGTCTTTCCCCGTCCCCGGATTCCGCCCTGCCGCCGCCGGGGAAGCGACCCGACAGCGTTTATGTCTCCGAAAACCCGGTGCTCCGTGCCACTCCGCCGAAACCGGCCAAGGAGGTCGAGCGGAACGTCACAACGATAAGGGATGCGGTGAAACCTGCCGCGCCGGTCGCTCCCCAGCCGGGGCCGAAAGCGGCCGAGCCCCCCTCCCCGGTGCCGCAGGAGATTGCGGCGCCGGGATCCTCCACCGATGAATCGTTGCCGGATGAGGGCAGCCCTTTGCCGGCCCAAGCCGTGGACGGCCGGTTTCCCATCGCTTCAGCGCCATCCGCGGCGTCAGGGCAAACGGCAACACCACCGGTTCTGCAGGAAGCAACGCCCGAATACGACAAAAACCCTGTGCCGGAATACCCCAGGAGGGCACGGCAACTGGGATTCGAGGGCACGGTCGTGCTGAACGTCAGGATCAATCAAAAAGGGGGGGTCGAAGATGTGAAGATCGTCGTCTCGAGCGGGTATTCGCTGTTGGACCAATCAGCACTGCGTTCCGTGAAAGCATGGCTGTTCAAACCCGGCCGGCGGGGCGATCAACCGGTCGCCGCCTGGGTTCAGGTCCCGGTCCGTTACACCCTCGCGCCGCCCGACAGCCGCAGGCCGTAGGACGGTCTAACGCAAAGAAGAACCCCTGACGGGGGAATAAAAAATCGCGTTACGACTCAGCTATCGGAGATCACTTTTAACTACGAAATGCGCGAAAACCGCGAAAGTGCATAACTGCGCAGGTGTTAGGCTGAAGGCTGAAGGGCCATCGTGATCACGCAGCTCTTTTCCTTCAGCCTATCTAACTTCAGTCTATCAACCTGAGCAGTCACGTTTTTAGCAGAAAGAGCTGCACGAACCGAGGGTCCAGGTCCTTGGCCGTCACCCGGCCATACTCCGCCTCGATCTCACCGAACAGCTCCTCGAATATCCGCCCCAGGCTTGCGGTGATCTCGAAACCCGTGAGGCCGGTCTCACGGGCCAGCCAGGCGCTGAAGCCCGACTTCATCGCGTCGGGAATGCGGCGCGGCGTCGTTGCCTCGGGGGCGGATTCGCCCGGCAGCAGCTCTGCGAAGAAAGCCTTGAAGTCGCTGACCGGGATGGCGGCCAGCGTCTCCTCCCGCAGCCCCAGGCAATGCCCGGCCCACCGGCTGAGAATCAGGTTTTTGTAGGTCAGGAAACCATACTGGGACACGGGCCCCAACGGGGTGTTCATGGCCGCGAGCAGGCGGTCGACCGCCTGCACCTGTCGCAGGATGCTTTCGGTCAGCGCGACCTCCTCCAGCGCCACGAACTCCCGGTACAGCACGCCGGTCTTGTAGTTGTCGTAGTAAAGAGGCTTCTTGAGCAGCAGGCCGCCGAGGACTCCCATCCACTGCTCCCCCCAGAAGGTCAGGCGCAGCCCGGACGTGGCGTACCAGCAGCGGCTCAGCCACTTTTCAGCCTCCCACTTGAGCTCGAGCACGGCGCCGAACCCGAGCCGGAAAACCTGGACCAGCGGGTGGCGGATCAGTGCCGCCGCAGCCTGGCGGGGATCGACCTCTTTTTCCCCTGTGGCCCGCAGCCGATCCAGGCCCATGCTGATGTACCCGCACGCCTTCTTTACGATGTCGTGCAGCTGCGCGCGGTCGCGGATGGCCTTGTGGTCGGCGACGATGATCTGGTTGCAAAGATTGGCGAACTCCCACTGCACCTGGGCGAGGAGGTCCTGCGGCTCGATCTGGGCGAGGGCGCGGCTGAAGTGGTTGTCCGCCTCCATCTCCCGCAGCGGGTAGGATGGCACGGGCAGCAGGGAACTCTCCGCCCGCCGGCGCGGAATGTGTTTCGGGGCCCGGGCTTCCAGGTCCTTCGGCTGGACGGGCTGGTAAATCCCGATAGCCTCGTTGAACGGCGCGAACCCCTTCTCTGCCAGGCGCACGGTGCGCCAGTGGTACTCCTCTTCCTCGGTCTCGGCAGGGATGACGTGGGTCGCCTCGAGCAGCACGTTTATGTAATTGAGATGGTCGTGGGTGGCCATGCGCTGGAGGAGTTTCAGCAGGAACTCCTTGCGCTCATCTTCGCCGATCGCGGAGCTGTCGAGCGCGGGCGGCAGCTTCAAAAAGCGAATGAAATACGTGCCGTCCAGGGTGAAGAAATCGTCGCCGAACTCGGAGGGGTCCTGGTCGTGCTCCAGGGCCCGCACCTCGATCGTGTGAAACAGGTAAAGCTCGGCCAATTCGAGGTGGTCTTTTAAAAGCCATCGCAGGAAGCGCTGCGGGTCGGATTCCAGCAGGAGATTGAGCCAGCGCGTGACGCCGTGCACCTCGATGCGGTCCCTGGCCCAGCTCTCGAGGTCCACGATGTGGTCCCACTGCTTGTCGGAGGCCAGCGCCAGCAGCGGCAGGGCGTCCTCGGGGCCGATGTCGTGAACCAGAAGATACAGATCCGGCTCTGGAATGGAGTGCACCAGGGCGGCCGGCTCCCGCGCGGACAGAATCCGGTTCAGTGCCTCTTCCGGCGGCAGCGCCAGGATCTC
>JBFYWS010000584.1:0-4347 GCA_041310935.1 Desulfobacteraceae bacterium
GCGGCACTTTTGGATTCTGAGTACTTCCTCCTGCTGGCCTCGCCCGATGCCGCTGCCTCGGAATGGGTGCAGCGTGAAGTCGCTTGGTGGCTCGACCACCGACACGCCGATCATCTGCTTATCGCGCTGACACGCGGCGAGATTCGCTGGAGCGACGCCGAAAATGACTTCGACTGGAGCGGCACCGACGCCCTGCCACGGCGGCTGTCGAAAGCCTTCGATCAAGTGCCCAAATATGTCGACCTGCGTTGGGCCAGGATGGCAAGGGACCTGTCTCTGCGTAATCCCGACTTCCTGACAGCAGTCGCCAGCGTGACGTCCACGTTGCAGGGCCTGTCCCTCGACGAGCTCGTCGGCGATGATATCCGGCAGCATCGGCGAACCCGTCGCGTCGCGGCGGCCGCGATCGTCGGGCTGGCGACTCTTGCGGTCGCCGCAATGGTCTTCGGCGTGATCGCAAGCCAACAGCGCGATGAAGCACAGCGGCAGGAGCAAATCGCCGTCGAACAGAAGCAAGTCGCAACCGAGCAACGCGACCAGGCCCGCCGCCGCCTCGTCCAGCTCAACTCCGCCAATGGCTCGCGCGCAGCCGACGCCGGCGACGTCTCCGCCGCACTGCTGTGGTTTGCCGAAGCGGAGAAACTGGAAGACAACCGCCCGATGGAGCAAGGTTTGCTGCGCACCCGCTTGGCCTCGCTCGCCAGCAGGCATCCCGGCCTGGTGCAAGTGTGGTCTGCCGCTGCGCCCGTCGACGGTGTCGGATTCACTACCGACGGGGCCTGGGTGGTCGTCTACCCGCCCGAAGGGAGCATCCAAGCTTGGGATGTGCAGACCAAATCAGCCGCGTTCAAGCCGCCGAACAGCCCCGTGGTCGATGTCGCGGTCACTCCGCAGGAAAGACGCTTGCTGACCGTCGATACCGACGGCGTCCGTCTGTGGGATTCACTAACGGGTGAGCAGGTGCAGTCTTTTGCGCATGATATACCCGTCAGCTGGGCCGGCTTTGCCGCCGACGGCCAGCACGTGTTCACCCTGGCCGAAGACCGGACCGCGCGCGTGTGGGAAGCTGGAGCCGGACGGGAAATCGCTGGGCTCCGGAACGTCGACGAGATCTTCGACACCGCTTTCGACGGGGGCGCGGCGACCTTGCTCATCAGGAGTCCCGGGAATAAGCTGGCTCTGTGGGACAGCCGAACTAAACGTCGCGTTGTCTTTGACAAGCACAACGCGGTGGCGGCAGAGTTGAGCGCTGATCGGCGCTACGTGCTCACGGTCGACGACGATGCCTTGGCCGCCGTGTGGGATAGCAAGACCGGGCGGCAGGTTACATCGTTGGGGGACTGGCAAGGGGTCGATCAAGCCAGCCTGAGCCCGGACGGTCAGCGTGTGGCAATGGTTTCAGGAAGCGGTTGGGCCATCATCTGGGACATCGCAACGGACCGCGAAGTCCTGACGGTGCAACACCAGGGCGCCGTGCTCGACGCGGCCTTCAGCCCCAACGGCAAACGGCTGGCGACGGCCAGTTCGGATCGACAGGCGCACGTGTGGGACATCAATACCAGCAGAGAGGTTACCCCGCCGCTCTGGCATGAGACTACCGTGAGCCGAGTCGCGTTCAGTCCGGACGGCAAGCGCTTGGCGACAACGACGGCGAACAAAGTGGTGCGGCTGTGGGAGTTCGCAGGGGTACCGGGCTTAATCCTGCCGCACCAGGAGCCCGTCAGGTTCGCGGCCTTCAGTCCCGACGGGACGCGCGTGCTCACCGCAACCGATTTCACCGCGCAGCTGTGGGATACCGCGGGGAAGCCCGAATTCGTGTTGTTGCCCGGCGGGCAGATTTACCATGCGATCTTCAGTCCTGACGGCGCCTACGCCCTGACTGCCAGCGAGGATCACCTCGCCCGTTTGTGGGATGTCAAGAACGGCAAAGAAGCCGCCGCCCTGCCGCATTCGCGCCGTGTGAGATACGCCGCCTTCAGCCGCAATCGGAAGATGCTGCTCACCGCCAGCGGGCAGCGGCTGGTGGTGTGGGACGTCGCTGCGCTGCCGCAGGTTCCGAGTGAGTCGAAAGTGTCCCTGACGCACGATGCACCGGTACTCTATGGCGAGTTCTCGGCCGATGGCCGAGAGATCCTCAGCGTCGATTTCGGCGGCACAGCCCGGGTGTGGAACGTCGAGATCGCCAAGGAACGGACCGAACTGCGGCGTTCGGAGATCCGCCTGGCGAGGCTGAGCCCGAACGGAAGACGCATGGCGACTGCGGGAGAGGACCGAGTCTTACAAATCTGGGACACGGCAACCGGCGCTGCGATCGGCCGGCCCGTGCCGCACGAGGACCAGATTGCGGCTGTCGCCTTCAGCCCGGGCGGGCGGCGCGTGGTGACGGCCAACGAGGGGAGTGTGCGCATCTGGGACACCGAGTCTGGCGACGCCGTTACGCCGCCCATGCAGCACGACGACCGCGTGATGCACGCGGTGTTCAGCGCCGACGGCACGCGAGTGTTGACGGCGAGCAGAGACGGCGCGGCCCGGGTGTGGAACGCCGCATCCGGACAGCCCGTCACCGATCCGCTGGAGCATGGCAGTATGGTCCGCTACGCCGAGTTCAGCCCGGACGGACAGCAGGTGGTCACCGCATCAGAAGACCGCACGGCGCGCCTCTGGAGTCTGTCACCGGACGGTGTCGATGCTGAGGGGTGGATGCGACGCGCTCAGCTGCTCGCGGCCCGTCGCATCGACGAGACCGGCGCGGTCGTGACCATCGATACAGCACAGTTCCTTCATTTATGGAATGAAGCAAACCACAAGCCCTGAGTGAGGCTGTCGCCAACGAAGTGCACAAGCCAATAGAGAAAGGGCCGAACATTGATTGTTGATTGAATGAAGAATGTTGAATGCCCATTCTCGATCATTCGAAGGGACCTGCGGGCGCAGAGAAAGGAAAATGGAATTTGGAAAAGTTAGTCGTATTAGTCGTAGGTCACGGTAAACTAGCAGAAGAGCTTCTGGAAGGACTAAACGGGCTCAGAATTTCTCGCGTTGTTCGCTGGGAAGAGCGGGAATGTCTTCAGGGTGACCCAAGTATAGTAATTCATGCCGGGTCCGGGCGTGAGATAGACGACGTAATGGAGTTCTGCTCAGGAACGGGATCAATATTGCTCGACCTGTCTACGGGAGACTCGAAGCTTCCAGACACGACCACATTTCCAGTAGTCGTCTGTCCAAATGTGAACTTGCAGGTGCTTTACTTTATGGCAATGGTTAAACACTCTTCAAGACATTTTAAGGGACGAGACATAAAAATTTCGGAGTCTCATCAAGCGTCGAAAAGTACGAAACCTGGTACTGCTATCTATCTTGCAAAGTCGTTAGGCGTACCCGAGAGCGAGATCAAGTCGGAAAGAGATCCGAAGGTACAAAAAGAGGTTCTTGGAATTCCATCTCCATTTTTGGATCGCCACGCATTTCATCAGATTGTGATTAGAAGCCCAGATGTCGAGATTCGGTTGGAGACACGGGTTCTGGGAAAGTCGGCATACGCACCCGGTCTCTCAAAGATCATCGATGTAGTAGCTCAAAGAAGACTGGACCCTGGACACTACGACATTGTTGATTTTGTCATAGATGACATCTAGAAATGCTTCTAACATCCGGCATCGGTTTCGAGCTGATGTTTTGGCTACCCCAAAACACGGCTCAAACCAGCGTTATTTGAAGTCCACACTCTTCTGGTTTATTATGGAATACAAGATATTGGGTTGATGGAATTTGGCGGTAAGCTTGGAATTACCCCAACGTACTGTCCATTTGAGTGAACGACAGGGGGGGGCTGCTGCCTGTGGTTCCAAAGCTATCATCAAACGGATTTCCTTTTCACCCAAATCCTAGCAGAACCAGTCAATGACGGACTGATACGATCGAACGGTATTTTTTTCGAATAGGTTTTGTGGTAATCGATCCAGGTCCGAGCGGCTTTGGGCACTTTAATGGTTTACCCCCTTTGGTTATTGTGTTTGACATTCGGGGAAATCCCGATGTAAACCGATGATACTCAAATCGAATATGCAGTTTCAAAGCTATTTTCGATACATATAAGACTGGCAAGATAAACAAACATCTCACGTCGCCCTTAACCGATAATTTAGAGCTTTCAAATAGACAGGCATCTATTTGCAGCCGATAAAATCCTTAAAGAAGGCCTGATCATCCTGCATGCACTTTTATTACAAGCTCCATTTGAATTGAAATTCGATCTCTTCAGCATTGCCTTCCCGCTCATGTTCAATATTAAAAGTCGCCATGGCGGGAATGGTGATATTTTCGCCAGCTATTTGGATTTTGAAAGGT
>JBFYWS010000587.1:0-2648 GCA_041310935.1 Desulfobacteraceae bacterium
ACGTATGCGGCCATAGAGTTGCGTGAGACCCGACAGGGCAAAAAGGCGGTAGTCAATCCTGTTATCTGCAAGGGGGATGGTCTCTGCAACGCCATATGCCCAACAGGGGCTATTTCGCTGAAGCACTTCACCGATGAAGAACTCTTGAGCCAAATCGATGCGGCGATTGGCGATGCGTAGAACGATTCGACCGAATAACGCCGGAACTACTAACCAAGAAGGTGAGACCGAATGAGTGCGGCACTTAAATTCAAACCGAAAATATTAGGTTTTGTCTGCCACTGGTGAGCATACGGCGCTGCGGACCTGGCTGGAGTTTCCAGACTTCAATATGCACCCGACAGCAGGCTTATCCGGGTCATGTGTTCCGGTCGAGTCGACCTGGCATTTGTGCTCCGGGCCTTCTCAAATGGCATGGACGGTGTCTTTATCGGCGGTTGCCGTTTAAAGGAATGCAATTATGTTACGCACGGCAATTATAACGCACTCAACATGGTGCTTCTATGCAGAAAAATAATGGAGCACATCGGGCTGAACCCGGAGCGGTTACGGATCGAATTCATGTCCGGCGGTGAAGGAATCCTTTTTGTCGACGTCATCAATGATTTCAGCAAAAAGGTGGAGGCGTTAGGACCGCTTGGCAAAGGCGAAGGAATTGACGAAAATGAATTAAAGGCGAAAATCCAGGAAGTGTCAAAGCTTGTTCCCTACATCAAGATGGTAAAGAGGGAGAAGCTGGGCTCACGCCTTGAAAACAGGGAAGCACATGACGCTCTTTTCACCCGTGACGAGGTGGACAGGTTATTTCGGGACGTAATCTCCTACCACATTGATCCGGACAAGTGCCAGGCCTGCATGATCTGTTTCAAGAAATGCCCGGTCGAGGCGATTGCCGGCGGCAAGAACCGGATCCATG
This sequence comes from Desulfobacteraceae bacterium, assembly GCA_041310935.1. Classification (GTDB taxonomy): domain Bacteria; phylum Desulfobacterota; class Desulfobacteria; order Desulfobacterales; family SpSt-501; genus SpSt-501. The sequence continues at coordinate 917 of JBFYWS010000587.1, forward strand.
TCATCGACCAGGACAAATGCATAAAATGCGGAACTTGCTTGGATGCGTGCCCCCCGCGCTTTGGTGCGGTAAAGACGATTTCCGGCGCGCCTGTTCCGCCTCCCATTCCTGAAGACAAACGAACCATCGTCAGAAAGAGTAAAGAGAAAGGAGCCTCATGAACGCGAGCACCATTAAAATCAGACTCATGCAAGCTGACGATTTTGACGCCGTGGTAGGGATTGACGCGAAAGTACTTAAAGCGTCCCGGCCGGAGTACTATAAACTAAAGTTTGAAACGCTTTTTCAATCCAAAACAATTAACCTGGAACGAAGCCTTTGATATCGGGGGGATTGGATAGATCAGCGTTTGACCGACGCTGAAAAGGCGATCCACTCCCGCGCCGGTCGCGGCTGCCAGCGTTTTCCGTAGACGAAATTGTCGACGTGGGGGAGCACGCGCCGCGCCAAGGACGAGCGCCGGATCATCCAGCGCGCCAGGCGATGGATCCCTCGATTCGGCCGGCTGAAGGGACACACCCCCATGCAGACCGAGCAGTCGGTCCCTACCCTGCCCCAGAAGTCGAAGCAACTCTCCGCATCGAGCTTCCACTTCTCGACCCCGTTTACTACGGTCTTTGCGCCGGCCGGAATCGATTTTGAGGGGCAGGACTCGGCGCACTTCAGGCACCCTCGGCAGAACCCGTCGGCTCCAAGATCGATCGGTCGGTCGACCGCGAGCGGCATGTCGGTGGTCACAGCGAACAGCCGCGCCCGGGATCCGAGTTTGTCCGCAATCAGGTAGCCGAAACGCCCCAACTCCCCCAGGCCTGCATCGATCGCCAGGGGCACCATGTTGAGGTCGTAGTGCCGGCTGTGCTGGGCCACGGCGTGGTAGCCCATGGCGGCAAACCAGCGCGACAGGATGGTGGTGATGAAGGCCCCTTGGCCGTAGTTGAAGGCGCTTTCGAAAAGGGCCGGCGTGTGGGGCCCGGCGCCGACATTGCCATGGTCCATCTCGGTGGCGATGACCACCGCGAACGGCAGCGGTCCGGGGATTTCCCGACCCCAGTCATCCCAGTTGCCGTTGAAAATCTCCCCACGATGGGAATAGGCCCAGGCGGGGTTCACCCGGCAGACCCCCACGAGGCCGGCGCCGATGCGCCGGGCCAGCCCCTTGACGATCATCGCAGCCCGGGCAGGGTCAAGCGGCTCGGGCGCCGAACCGGCAGGCGGCAGGGCTTCCGCGAGGTTTCCGAAGACAGCGGGCATTTCAAAACAGGCCTGGATCATGGCCACATTCGGCCGGTGGCCGTTGTCGATGGATCCCATCCGCCCGACCGTCCCACCCTTGCTGCGACGCGCGCTGTCCCTGGCTTCGCGCTCCGGGTGTTCGGCATAGTAACGGCGGTAGACCTCGGATCCCGGCGGCAGCGAACGGTTGCGCGCGAAAACCTCATCGCGCTCGTCGAACCGAGCCGTCTCGCCCACGACATGTCCCGCTGCGCCCTGCAGCGCGCGCAGATTGCCCCGCGTGGGGATCAGCAGCACTGAACCAAAGGCCAGCACGGCCCCGAAGATGACGCCGATTACCGTCCGCGCGGCGGGGACGGCCACGATGAGCAGCCCCACCCCCGCCAAGAGGACGGTTGCGATCGCCCCCACCCACGGGGCTCGTGGCTCCTTCTCGTGGAATGACACGATCGTGAAATATGCGGATAGGAGCACTAACCCTGCAACCGCTGTCAGCAAC
>JBFYWS010000600.1:0-6992 GCA_041310935.1 Desulfobacteraceae bacterium
ACTGGAATTTCAAGAGTTTCCAATGACTGCGAAATGGTCAGACGGATGTTCTTTTCGTCGTCAACGACCAGAATTGGTTTCTTTTCCATGTGTTCCTCCTATTGCGCCACCGGCAGGGTGAATGCGAAGGTGCTTCCTCGACCGGCGGACGATTCCACCCAGATCGCACCGCCGTGGGCGCGTACGATCTCCTTACAGATGGCCAAGCCTAAACCCGTCCCACCCGCTTCTTGCCCCTTAACCTGGACGAACTTCTGAAATATCTTGGATTGGTACTCAGGAGGAATCCCCGGTCCATCGTCACGCACGGATAAATGGACGTGGGGTCCGATCCTGTGCGCCATAAGACTTATGTGGCCACCCTTGCTCACATACCGCAAGGCATTCGAAATCAGATTGGTCAGTACCCATGCTACCTTGTTGGCATCGGCGCGGACCTTGGGCATGTCACCAGTGAGCTCTGATGTCAGCGAAACATCTTTCATGTCCATTTGGTTTTTGAAAACTGTTTTAACATGCTCAAACAAGGTGGGGACCGGAACACTCTCGAACTCCAGTTCGATCCTGCCCGCCTCGATTTTGGAGAGGTCAAGCAAGTCATTGACGAGCGCTTTCATGCGGTGGACCTCCTCGTGCGCGACTTGCAGGAGATCCCGGTCCTTATCGGCAAGCCCCTGGGAGGTGTGTTCCAGAAGAAGATCCACGCTCATGCCCAGACTGGTCAGCGGCGTGCGCAGCTCGTGAGAGGCGGCCATGACGAATTCACTCTTGAGGCGCTCCACTTCCTTCAGGCGGGTGACATCCCTGAGCAGGAGAACGATGCCGGAAAGACTCCGGTCCCTTCCCCGAATGGCCGTAACGGAAAAGAGGTAGTGCCTGGAAGCGTCCCCCTTCTGGAGAACGATAATCCGCTGTTCGTCGGGAACAGCGGGTTGCGCGCCCGTCTCGACGGTCTTGCGGATAAGCTCGCAAACCAGGGGGTCCTGCAGGATGTCCATGCACTGCAATGGGGAGTTTTCAGTGAATTCCAAATCCAGCAACCGGCGCGCGGCGGGGTTGATGGCGGTCACCTTGAGCCTGGTGTCGAAAACCACCAAGCCATCCTCGATGCTTGTAAGAATCGCCTCACCCGTGTTCTTCTCGGAGATGATCTGCTCGATATTCATCTCGTGATAACGGCCAAGCTGGTGGGCCATTTGATTGAACTCTTCGGCCAGGCGCCCCAGTTCGTCGCCGGTTTCCACGGGTACCTGGACGGCGTAGTCACCCGAGGAGATTTTCCGTGACGCCTCCATGAAGCGCCGGATCGGCCGGACGATCCGCTCGGCGAGAAAAAGGCTGAACATCAGGGCTACGATCAGGGCCGATGCCGCCACAAGCAGCGTTGACCAGATAGCGCGCGTGGCTACCTTTCCGGCCCTAAGGCTGGCGGCATACATTGTCTCCTCGTTGAGGTTGCGCAGGCCGATGCAGGCCTCGCGCACCTTGGCGAAAAGGGGGTAGACCGTTTCCTGATAATAGGTGGGTCGTAAAGCCGCTTTGGCGGTTTCACGCGAGTCGGTCAACTCCGAGAATTGTCTCCGATAGATCGCGTAGTCGGCCTCAATGGATCGGGCAAGTTGCGCCTCGCCCTGAATCGTGATGTTATCCTTTGCACGCGCCAGCCATTCCAGAAAGACCGCCTCGTTTTCCCGGAATTGGGCGATTCCTTTGTCGGCGTCGCCCAGAAACATGAGCAGCATGCCACTGTCCTGGCGCTCCAGGGCGTCCACCATGTTTTCGGCGGCAAGGATGCTTCGGTAGTTCTCGCTCAGGATGGCATCGGTCGCCTTGCCCAGCGATATCAGGTTTGAAACCGCCCACACGACCACAAGGCCCATGAGGGCAAAGGCGACGCCATATCCGATTAAGATTTTCTTTTTCAACGTCATGGGACTTTAGCCTCCGATCGGTTATTGCAGGCACCAATGCAAAGAGCATCAGCCATGCCATTATTCAGAGTTAACAATTTCAATAGGTTGTGAGAGATATCGGGGGGACGGCCTTGAAGCCTGAAAGGTCGGGTCGGCAATGGCCTTGCAAAATGCAAGGCGGAGGGGGATAAAAGACGGAATCAGATACCGTAGGTTTTCCTCCTGCGCCAGAGCGTCGCCTGGTCGATACCCAGAACGTCCGCGGCTTCCTGGAGCGAGGAGGTGTCGGCCATAACTCTTCTGATGTGCAGCTCTTCGATGGTGGACAAGGGCACCTTGTCACCGAGGGCGGGTGTGCCAGCGGCGGGCGCGATGTTGTCGGGAAGATCGGATCTGTCGATCCGTTCGCTGCTGCCCAGAATTACAGCCCGCTCGATGGTGTTGCGCAGCTCGCGCACATTTCCTGGCCACGCATGGCTCGTCAACGATTTTTCGGCCTCCTCGGTGAGCCCAAGCAACATCTTGTGGTTGGCTCGACAGAAATAAGCGAGGAAATCCATGGCTAACGGCAAAATGTCATCCGGCCGCTCCCGAAGCGGAGGGATCGTTAGGCAAATCACGTTGAGCCGGTAGAACAGGTCTTCCCGGAAGCGGCCCTCGGCCACGCGTTTTTCAAGGTCGGCGTTTGTGGCCGCGATGATACGCACATCCGCCTTGCGGACCTTCGATTCCCCGAGACGCTCGTATTCCTTGTCCTGAATAAACCGCAACAATTTGGCCTGCACCGACGGCGCCAGATCGCCGATTTCATCCAAGAAGAGCGACCCCCCCTCGCAGGCCGCGATGCGTCCCGGATTGTCGCGCACCGCCCCCGTGAACGATCCTTTGGCATGCCCGAACAACTCGCTCTCAAGAAGATCGGGCGGAACCGCCGGACACGCCACAACCCCCATGGGCTTCGCCGCTCTCGGACTCCAGTGATGGATAGCTCTGGCAAACACTGATTTGCCCGTACCGCTTTCCCCGCAAAGCAGGACGATCGCCTCCGAGGGAGCGGCTTTTCTTGCGGTCTCGATGACCCGCTGCATGCCGGCACTCAGGCTCTGAAGCCGATCCTCGGGTCCAAGCCGCTGCGCGTACTCCTTGAGCGCGGCGATCTCTGTTTCAAGTTCACGAATCCTGCCGATCCGCCGGGTAAGGAGCTTGACCTGATCCGGGGTGAAAGGTTTGGCGATATAGTCGGTGGCACCTCGCTTCATGGCTTCCACGGCACTCTCGATAGAGGCATGCGCCGTGATGACCACAACCTTGGTCCAAGGTGAATCCGACATCAGGCTGGGGATCAGGTCCATACCGTTTTCCTCACCCAGTTTAAGATCCACAAAGGCCAGATCGAAGGAATGCCTGCGCGCTTCCTCGGTGGCGTCGGCTGGGTTGCTCACGGCGATGACCGTGTGTCCCTCAGCCGCCAGGCAATACGAGAGCGTCTTGCGGATATTGGCTTCATCGTCCACGATGAGGACTTTGAGGGGCGTGAATTCAGCGTCGCTATTGGTCTTCATGAATGGTCCTGTTTTAAGCGCCTTTCACGGCTTGAACGTTTCAGCCTTCCTACTGCCCAAGGGGACATTCGCGGTGATGGCCTGCGGCTCTTCTGGAGGGCGCTGCAGGAGCGGCTTCTTGCATGTCACTTCAATTCTTTGATTTTTTTTAAATCCGCTTCTTTACCGACCATGATGAGAAGATCGCTGTCCTTGACCACAAAATCAGCCGTGGGCACCATCACGAAGCGCTCCGGGACCAGTTCCTTGATGGCGATGATGTTGAGCCCGTAGCGCTGGCGCAGATCGAGTTCGCGCAGCGACCGACCGATAAACGGTGATGGAGGAGCGACCTGGGCGATGGTATAGTCCTCTTCCAAAGGGAGAAACTCCAGGATGTTGGGCGAGGTCAGCTGCAACGCCAGGCGCTTGGCCATGTCCACGCCCGGCCGGATGATTTCCGATGCCCCCAGCAGCTTGAGGATTTCCCCGTGATCGTCGTCCTCGGCCTTGGCGATGATGCGGGTGATTCCCAACCGGCGGAGGTGGAAGCAGATCAGGATGCTGGGTTTGATGTTGGCCCCCGTACTGACGATCACCGCGTCCACCTCGCCCAACCCCAACCCTTTGAGCGCTTCCATATCGGTCACATCCTGCACGATGGCGCTGGTGCAAAACGGTTCAACGGCCTGGACCCGCTCCTTGCTGCGGTCGATGGCGATCACCTCGTTTTTGTTCTCGTAAAGGGCTTTGGCAACATAAAAACCAAAGCTCCCGACGCCGATCACGGCGAATCGTTTCATGTTTCCCTCCCCTTATCCGATCATCAGGTTTTCCTCTGCGTATTGAACGCCTTTGGTCGACCCCCCGCCGGCGATAATGTAAGTGAATGCGGGAACCCCCACGCGGCCGATGACCATCAGCACAATGATCACCAGTTTGCCGGACCAGGAGAGTATGGGGGTCACGCCCATGGAGAGGCCGACCGTGCCGAACGCCGATATGGTTTCGAAAAGGAAGTTCAAAAATTGACGATTCCCCTGGACGCGGGCGCCATGGTCTGGATCCATGAACACGATCAGGAAAACGGCAATGCAGATCGCAGCCATTGAAAAGACCAGAACGGAAATGCTCTTGCTGACGGTATCCTGGGGAATCGTCTTTTTGAACAGATTGACGCATTTGTAACGCATCAAACGGCTCCAGGAAAAGGCCACCAGGACGGTGAAGGTCGTTGTTTTGATGCCGCCCCCGCAGGATCCCGGCGAGGCCCCCACCAGCATCAGAAACATCATGAACACCAGTGTGGCCGTATTGAGGGAGGCGATCTCGAGGGTGTTGAAACCGGCGGTGCGGCAAGTGACCGATTGAAAAAAGGCCGACAACAGTCCCTGACCGTTTGAATTGTTCAGGGATTTTTCGGACATCAGGATCACCAGGGTGCCGACGGTGATCAGGCCGGCGGTGGTCAGCAGAACGCTTTTGGTCTGGAGCGACAGTTTTCCGCGCGCCCCACGCAGGGCTCGACGGTAAATCTCGTACACCACCGGGAATCCGATCCCGCCCAGAATGATCAGCCCGCAGATCGTCAAATTCAAAAAAACCGAGGACCGCCCGTCCATGAGGTTGTTGCTGAATTGGGAAAAGCCGGCGTTGCAGAAGGCCGAAACCGAATGAAAAACGGCCTTGAAGAGTGCCTCGGAAAAGGGGAAAGCGGGCCGCCAGTAAAAAAACAAGAGGACCGCGCCCGCGGCCTCGACGGCCAAGGTGAAAAGGAGAACCGAACGGATCAGATAATAGATGTCTTCCCGCGGGGTGTGCGAAAAGACTTCCTGCATGGCCATGCGCTGCTGAAAGACCACCTTTTTGCCGATGATCTGAAAAAGCGCCACGGAAAGTGTCATGATCCCCAATCCGCCGATCTGAATCAGCAAAAGGATCACGATTTGCCCGAAGAAGGTGAAATAGGTGCCGGTGTCCACGACGATCAGGCCGGTGACGCAGACCGCCGAGGTGGCCGTAAACAGCGCGTCGAGCACATTGATGGCGCCGTCGACGGTGGCCGCCGGGAGCATCAAGGCCAGGGACCCGGCGGCGATCGTCGCCAGATAGCTGAGCAGCAGCAAGTTGGTGGGGTGCGCCCGGCGCACCCGGTTTTGAAGCCACGCGATCATCTTTTCCTGCCAAACCCACCGGTTTTTCAGTTCCGCCCAGTTTTCTCTTTCCACGCGGCCATGGCTGTCAGCTACCGACGGAGCAGTTGGCCGATCTTTTCCAGCAAGCCCACGACTGAAAATGGTTTCTGAATAAACGCAACGTTAGCCTGCAACACCCCGCGGTGGGCGATCACGTTTTCGGTGTAGCCGGACATGTAAAGAACCCTGGCCTCGGGGTGGTGCGCGCAGATCCTGGCGTAAACCTCGGGCCCTTTCATTCCCGGCATGACGACATCGGTGAGCACCAGGTGGAGGGGGCCGTCATGTCCGGCGGCGCGCCGGACGGCGTCTTCGACCGAATCGGAATCGATCACCCGGTAACCGCCGCGTCTCAGAATGTCCACGGCCAACCGGCGCACGGCCGCATCGTCTTCCACCACCAAAACCGTCGCGGCGCCGGCCCCATCATCCTCGTGCGGGACAGCCTGAACCTCGACCGCGGCCACCGCCTCCGAACACAGCGGCAGGTAGACCTTAAAAGTGGTTCCTCGACCCGGTTCGCTGTGCGCCCAGATGCCGCCCTCGTGCTGCTTGACGATCCCGTAGGTGGTTGCCAGCCCCAGGCCCGTGCCTTTTTCCTTGTCCTTGGTGGTGAAAAAGGGCTCGAAAATGCGGCTCAGGATGTCCTGGTGCATGCCGCAGCCGGTGTCGCTGACCCCGATCATGGCATAATCGCCGGGGGTTAGACCAGGCTTGTTTGCGGTGTAGGCGTTGTCCAGTGCCACCGCCGCGGTTTCGATGGTCAGGGTTCCCCCCTCGGCCATGGCATCGCGGGCGTTGACCGCCAGGTTCATCAGCACCTGCTCCAGTTGCGCCGCGTCCGCCTTGACAGTCAGGGGCTGCGATGCGAGGGCGAGTTTCAATACGATGTCTTCCCCGATCAGGCGCCCCAGCAGGCGTTTAAAACCGGCCACCACGCGGTTGATGTCCACGACCTTGATTTCCAGCAGCTGTTTGCGGCTGAAGGCCAGCAGTTGACGGGTCAGGTCCCTGGCCCGCTGGGCGGCCTCATGAATGGCCCTCAGCGGGTCGTGGTGCGGGTGATCGCGTCCAACGTCCTTCAGCACTATTTCGCTGAAGCCCAGAATGACCGACAGGAGATTGTTGAAGTCGTGGGCCACGCCGCCCGCCAGGCGGCCCACGGATTCCAGCTTCTGGGCCTGGTGAAGCTGCTCTTCAAGATAATTCTGCTGAAGCCGGGCCTGGATAATTTCGGTGGTATCGCGCGCAAAGACCAGGGCGCCGTCGCTGCCGGCAAAGTGGATCGGAACCGCCGTCACTTCGACATGCACCGGGCCGCCGTCCAGCCGCAGAAAGACCTC
>JBFYWS010000604.1:0-3032 GCA_041310935.1 Desulfobacteraceae bacterium
AGGCGCGCTATGACGAGGCCGCTGCGCGCGCATACGGCATCCTGCCCAAGTAGGCAGCGTACTTGCCAGGTGTTTAGGCTGAAGGCTGAAGGCCATAAAACATCTCGCAAAGCACGAATCAAGCCATTCTCGGTTTATAGGACCTTTGGTTCAACAGCCAACGCAACTACACGAATTCGTGTGTGATCACGCATCGGTTTGCCCTTGAAAGCCTTCAGCCTTCAGTCTATCTACCTGGGCAGTTACATTTCTGCAACCGCTAAACCGCATCCCGCTTTGCCGCCGAATTGAAGCGCATGCCGAATAGCCCCAGCTCGAACAGCAGGTAGAGCGGCGCGGCCATCATCGCGAGGTTGAAGGCGTCCGGCGTGGGGGTAAGCACGGCCGAAACGATGGTGATGACGAGAATGGCATAGCGGCGATTGCCGGCGAGCCTCTGATACGTGACGATCCCGATCCGCCCCGCAAGAATCATGGCCAGCGGCAGCTCAAAGATGAACCCGAATCCGAAGAGAAACAGCAGACAGAAGGAGACAAACTTCTGTACGGAGATGATGGCCTCGATGTTAGGCCCTTCGAACTCGAGCAGGAACTGTACCCCGTACGGCAGCGAAATGTTCAGGCAGAAGAGCACGCCGGCGCCAAACAGAACCACGGCCGCCAGCCAGAAGCCGCGCATCATGCGGCGGTTCAAGGTCGGGTAAAGGGGCTGCACCCCCGCCAGGATGGCATACAGGATGTAGGGCATGCTCGCGAAGACACCGAATGCGAGGCCCAGGTTGAGAAAGCTGAAAAACGTCTCTGGGATGCCGTAGGCCGCCAGCCTTACGCCGGTCAGGCGCTGCAGAAGCCTCAGGATCGACTCCGCCAGGTAATACCCGCCGATCGAGAAGATCAACGCCACGACGCCGATCCGAATGAAGGACGTCCGCAGCGACTGCAGGACACGATAGACCCGGTCCGCGCGCTCGGCCGGTGGGGGTTGGGCGGTGGCGTCAGTCGTTGGCATGCGGCTGCTTTCCCGGGCACAGGCGCCCGTCACGAATACGTGTCTCTATCAGGGTGTTTAAAAACAAGCATCAGGCCGTCAGCCAAGGCGTGCGGCGTTTTGGAAAGCGCAGCCTATTCAGGATAGGTGAGCATTTACAAAAGCCGCACAACGCCGGCTCACGGCCTCAGGCGCAGTTTTTCATCACCCTGTTAGTGCCATGATCGTCTGTGGCGTGTCAAGCGGGCAGGCACGCGCGGGTCCGGTCCCGGCGTTCATGCAGACCGCCGGCTGCCCCGGTCGAGGCTGCGGTACTGGATGGCCTCGGAGATGTGCGCAACCCCGATGCCGGGGGCACCCGCCAGGTCGGCGATGGTGCGGGAAATCTTGAGCACGCGGTTGAACGCTCGGGCGGAGAGGCCGAGTTTGTCGATGGCGGACTCGAGCAGGCTGCGGGAGTCATCGTCGATGCGGCAGTAGGTTCGGATGTGCCGACTGGCCATCTGGGCGTTGCAGAAGATCCGGGTGCGCGCAAAGCGGGCCGACTGGATCTGCCGGGCGCAGGTCACGCGCTCACGGATGGCAGCGGAGCTCTCCGCGTGGGCCTCTTCCAGGAGGTCTTTATAGGGCACGGCCGGCACCTCCACGTGGATGTCGATCCGGTCGAGCAGCGGCCCCGAAATCCTGGACCGGTAGCGGTGGATCTGGGGATAGGTGCACCGGCACTCGTGTTTGGGATCCCCGAGATATCCGCACGGGCAGGGGTTCATGGCCGCCACCAGCATGAAACTTGCCGGATAGGTCAGGGCCGAGGCCGCCCGCGAGATGGTCACCTGCATGTCCTCGAGCGGCTGGCGCAAAACTTCGAGCACGTGCTTCTTGAACTCCGGCAGCTCATCCAGAAAAAGCACGCCGTTGTGCGCCAAGCTGACCTCGCCGGGTCTGGGGATGTGGCCCCCGCCGATCAGACCGGCATCCGAGATGGTATGATGCGGCGAGCGGAACGGGCGGCGCGTGACGAGGGCCTGACCGTCCGTGAGCATGCCGACCACGCTGAAAACCTTGGTGGTCTCGACGGCCTCCTCGAAGGTGATGGGCGGCAGGATCGTCGGAAGCCGCTTTGCCAGCATGGTCTTGCCCGAGCCGGGCGGGCCGACCATGATGAGGTTGTGCCCGCCGGCAGCCGCGATCTCGAGCGCCCGCTTGGCGTGCTCCTGCCCGCAGACCTCGGCATAGTCCACGTCGAAGGCGTTTTCCCGGTTGAACATGGCGTGAATGTCGGTCTTCTCCGGTGCGATGGCGGTCTGACCCCGCAGGAAGCCTACCACCTGAGACAACGTTTTGACCGGCAGCACGTCGATATCGCCGATGACCGAGGCTTCGCGCCCGTTTTCGTGGGGAACGATGATCGCCAGGAGCCCCGCCTCACGCGCCGAAAGGGCCATGGGCAGGGATCCCCGGACGGGTTTGACGCGGCCGTCCAGAGACAACTCGCCCAAGACCAGGTAGCGGGAGACCATTTCCTGGGGGACAACGCCCGTCGCCGCCAGGATCCCGAGGGCAATCGGCAGGTCGAAGCCGGTGCCTTCCTTCTTGATGTCGGCCGGCGCCAGGTTGACGGTGATCCGGTCGTCCGGGAAGCGGTAGCCGGAGTTGGTGATGGCGGACTTGACCCGTTCGCGGCTCTCCTTGACCGCTGCCTCCGGCAGCCCGACGGTGGCAAAGCTGGGCAAGCCGGAGCTGATGTCGACTTCCACTTCCACCCGGTAGGCATCGATTCCAAGGACCGCACTGCTCAAGACTTTGGCAAGCACATGGCCTCCGCTATAGTCCCCCAGCGCACGGGAAGCCCCGCGTCTGCGGCCGAAACCGGGATGTTTTTCTCCCCCGCCGATCCGGTGGACGCCGATCATAGCAGAAGCCCCTCGCGTCGACAATCCCCGGATTGCCCCGGGCCGCTTTTTCCGGCCCCGGTGAAAAATTCCGCGCGAGCGGAAGTGTCCCCGCCCGGATGCCGCCGAGAGGCTCCGATAGCGGCCGGGCG
>JBFYWS010000051.1:0-9562 GCA_041310935.1 Desulfobacteraceae bacterium
GGATCCGGTCGCGGGCGGCGTCACTCATCGGCAATGCCCTCCTCCTTGACCCGGCGGTGTAGGCTGCGGGCGGCAAACGCGGGCTCGGAGCGGTAGCGCATCCAGCGCTCCAGCGGCCCGCTGGGCGGAAGGTAGTCGCCGATCCGGCCCAAAAGGGCCGTCACCATTCGGTTCAGCCGCGGGTGGGTGTTGAAAAAAGCCCAGCCTTTCCAGGCCAGACGCTCGGCCATGTTTTGCTTGCAGCCGCGTCCGGGTACAACGCTTTCCGTCGCCGAGGAATAGCACTCGTCGCGCAGCCGACGCAGGAGCGCGGGAATCGGGATTTTGACCGGGCAGACCTCCTCGCAGGCCCCGCAGAGGCTGGAGGCAAACGCCAGAGTCCCGGCCTTCTGCAGGCCCTCGACCTGGGGGGTCAGGATTTTTCCGATCGGCCCGGGGTAGACGAAACCGTAGGCGTGGCCGCCGATGCGGGTGTAGACCGGGCAGTGGTTCAGACAGGTGCCGCAGCGCACGCACTGAAGCGTCTGGCGCAGCTGCGGGTCCTGGTAGATGCGCGAGCGTCCGTTGTCCAGGATCACCAGGTGCACTTCCTGGGGGCCGTCCTTTTCCCCCTCGCGGCGCGGGGAGGTGATCAGGTTGACATAAGTGGTCACCAGCTGGCCGGTGGCCGAGCCCGTCAACAGCCGCAGCAGAGGCGGCAGATCGGCGAGCCGTTCCACCACCTTTTCGAGCCCCATCACCGCGATGTGCACCGGCGGCACGGTGGTGCACATGCGGCCGTTGCCCTCATTCTCGACCAGGCACAACGTGCCGGTCTCGGCTACGGCGAAGTTGACCCCGCTCAGGCCGATGCCCGCTTCGTAGAACTTGCGGCGCAGCGTGTTTCGAGCGATGGCATTGAGCTCGGCCACCTCTTCGGTGTAGGGCGCGCCGGCCACCTTCTCGTGGAAGATCTTCGCGATCTGGGCCTTGTTCTTGTGGATGGCCGGCACGATGATGTGGGAGGGTGTCTCGCCGTTCAGCTGGATGATGAACTCGCCCAGGTCGGTTTCGATGGCTTCGATGCCGTGGGTGCCGAGGAAGGCGTTGAGGTGCATTTCCTCGGAGACCATGGACTTGCCCTTGACCACCCGGGTGGCGGCATGCGCTTCGATGATCTCGAGAACGATGCGGTTGGCGATCGCCGTCGTTTCGGCCCAGTGGACGCGGATGCCGTTGAGGGTGCAGACGGCATCGAGTTGTTCGAGCAGCTCGGGCAGGCGGCTGAGGGCGCGCTGCTTGATCGCGCTTCCGAGGTCGCGCAGCCGCTCGGTTTCCTCCGCGTCGCTGAAAACGGCCCGACGCTTGAGGATGAAGTTGCCCATGGCGAAGGCGAAATTTTTACGCAGCTGGGTGTCCGCCAGCGCGCGGTCGACGCTTTTCTCAAACGGCTCATTCGCCATGGATCCGCTCCCAGATGAACTCGGCCAGGTGCTGGGCCTGGAACGGCAGCCCGCGCAACTGGCCCGCTCCGGCGATATTCATGAGGCAGCCGCAGTCCCCGGCGATCACGCGGGCCGCGCCGGTGGCCTGGATGTCGTCGACCTTGTCGTTGACCAGGGCGCCCGAAATAGCCGGATGCTTGATGGAGAACGTTCCGCCGAAACCGCAGCACTCGCGTTCGTTGGTCAGCTCCGCCAGTTCGACGTGGGCGAGCTGCCGCAGCAGCTGCTTGGAGTATTCAATCACTTTCATTTCGCGCAGCGCATGGCAGGAGGAATGCCAGGTCACCCGGATGGGATCGCCCCGGTCTTCGTACCGGACGCCCAGCACCCGGATCATGAACTCGGACCATTCGAATACGCGGGAGGCGAAGGCCCGGGCCTGCGCCTGGTCATCCGTTCCGCTGAAGAGAGCGGGGTAATGGTGCTTCATCATCGCCGCGCAGGAACCCGACGGCACCACGACGGGGATGTCCCGGTTGAACACTTGGATCTGCCGATGGGCCACGGCGCGCGCCTCGTCCGGGAACCCCGAATTGTAGGCCGGCTGGCCGCAGCAGGATTGGTCCGGGGGGAAAACCACCCGGACCCCCTCGCGCTCGATGAGCCGGATCGCCGCCAGACCCGCGTCGGGATAGAACGCATCGATCAGGCATGTGCCGAAAAAATAGACATTGGACGGTTTCGCGAATTCAGCATTCATGTCCAGGCGTTCCGATCAGCGCGGCTTGTTAAAAACCGGAGTTCATGATAGCAACTGGCTAACACAAACGGGCGGCGAAATAAAGCCCAAACCGGCTTCAGTGGATGGCATGGCACATGCAGAAAAAGATTTTGGTAGCCATCGATGATTCCTCGCATTCGCGGCAGGCGGTCGATTATGCCGCCCGGATGAAGGCCCTTATTCCGGGGCTGGGGTTCACCCTGCTGCACATCCAGCCGCCGGTTTCCCAATTTCTGTTGGACGAAGCCCAACGCAGCAGCCAGGCTCAGGCCGCGCTCAACCGGGCCGCGGCGCGCAACGCCGAAGCCGCGCGGGGCCTGCTGGCCAAATACAAGGATCTGATGGTCCGGGCGGGGGTTCTCGATGCGGAGATCGACCTGCTGGCCCTGCCGCGTCATTTGGGACTGGCCAAGGACATTCTCGACCAGGCCGAGGGCGGGCTCTTCGACGCCGTCCTGCTCGGCCGCCGGGGGATCTCTTCCGTGCAGCAGATGTTCCTGGGCAGCGTGTCCGCACACCTGATCGAAAATTCAGCGGTCATTCCCGTCTGGCTGGTGGACGGGGCGTTTTCCTCGAAACAAATCCTGGCGGCGGTCGACGGCTCCGAGAGCGCGCTGCGGGCCGTGGACCACCTGGCCTTCATGCTTTCGGGCAATCCCGAGGTCCGCATCCGGTTTTTCCACGTGGCCCCCCGCCTCAAGGATTTCTGCGAGGTCAATTTTACCCAAAAGTCGGCCGAGGGGCTGGAGGCCCTCATCGCTCAAGGGGACAAGCGCTGCATGGACGATTTCTTTTCCGCGGCGCTCGCCAAGCTCCAATCCGCCGGCTTCCAGGAAAAGCAGATCGAAACCCAAACGGCCACGACGCTGCTCAGCGTGGGCGAGACCATCCTGAGCGCCGCGCGTGAGGGCGGCTTCGGTACGCTCGTCATGGGCCGGCGCGGCATGAACAAGTCCTTTTTCGGCGGCAAGGTTTCTTATTACGTCAGCCAGAAGCTTTCCGACGCGGCCCTATGGCTGGTACCATAAAGAAATAAATTGATGAACTTGTAAAAAGTCATCATAATCGATGGCTTTGTAAAAAGCCCAAGTTCAAGGCGCGCGAATCCCGTGGCGTGAGGCGTACTTGCAGTACGCCGCAGCGACAGCAGGATGAAGCGCAACGCCGAAATTGGGTTTTCTACGAATCCATCAAAAATCTCTTAAACTTCTATGATTTTATGCCGATGAGGTATTTATGAAATTCCTGATAGCTCTTTTGGCGTGTCTTCTGATGGTCGGTCTCCCGGCGGGGGCGGCTTCCGAGAGCGCATCGGAACCGGGGGTGCCGATCCTGCTCTACCACCGCTTCGGCCCCACCGTCGCCGACAGCATGACCGTGACAACGGCGGTCTTCGAGTCCCATCTGAAATACCTTAACGAGAACGGGTACACGGTCATCGCCCTCAAGGAGCTGCTGGCCCTGATGTCCGGCCCCGGTATCCCCCGGGGCGCCCGGTACGTGGTGCTGGTGGCCGACGACGCCCACCGATCCGTCTACACCGAGGCTCTCCCTCTGATCAAGAAATACAGGGTGCCCATGACCCTTTTCGTGTACCCGTCGGCCGTGTCCAACGCCTCCTACGCCATGACCTGGGACCAGTTGCGGGAGTTGAAGTCGACCGGCCTCTTCGACTTCCAGTCCCACACCTACTGGCACCCCAATTTCAAGAAAGAGCGGGAAAAGCTGCCGGCGGCGGAGTTTGAGAAACTGGTCCACATGCAGCTGACGAAATCCCGAGAGAAGCTGGAAAAAGAGCTGGGCCAGAAGGTCGACCTGCTCGCCTGGCCCTTCGGCATCTACGACCCCGATCTCATGGACAGGGCTGCGGCCGCAGGCTACGCCGCGGCGTTCACGATCGAGCGGCACCCGGTCACCCGCCGGGATCACCCCATGGCCCTGCCCCGCTATCTTCTGGCCGACACGGACCGCGGGAAAAGCTTCGAAGCCATTTTGAACGCACCCATCGCCATCGCCAAGAGGGAGAACAGGAATGCGAAAGACAATTAGGAAGTTGTTTTGGGCCGCAGCTTTGGTTTTTATTTTTCCGGTGGCGGGGCTATCCGACAGCGGACACCTGCTGACAGTGGTGGATCATCACACCGGTCAGGCCATTGCGGGTGCCGTCGTCACCCTAAACGGAGAGAATCTGAACCCCGACCCGCAAGGCCTGTTTCCCCTGACGAAGGCGGGCGGGACGGTCAAGGCGCGGGCCCACGGCTACCAGCGTGCCGAGTTGGCGCTGCCCGATCCTTTGCCTGCCGGGCCGTTGGAGGTCAAGCTGAGCCCCTTCACGCCCAAGGCGCTGTACCTGTCATTTTACGGCGTCGGTTCGAAAGCCCTGCGGGGGCCGGCCATGAAGCTGATCGAGGAGACCGAGCTCAACGCGCTGGTCATCGACGTCAAGGGCGATCGGGGCATGATCCCCTACCGCAGCTCCGTGCCGCTGGCCACCGAGGTGGGCGGCCAGAAGATCATCACCGTGCGCGATGCCGAAGGACTGATGGCCTTGTTCAAGGAAAAGGGCGTCTACACCATTGCCCGCATCGTGGTGTTCAAGGACAATCTGCTGGCCAGCGCGCGGCCGGACCTGGCGGTGAAGACCCCGACGGGGGAGCCGTGGCGCGACCGGGAGAGCCTCGCCTGGGTGGACCCCTTCCGCAAGGAGGTCTGGGACTACAACATCCAGATCGCCGTCGAGGCCGCCAAGCTCGGGTTTGACGAGATCCAGTTCGATTACGTGCGCTTCCCGGATTCCCATTCGCCGCGCTTCTCCCAGCCCAGCACCGAGGAGGCCCGGGTGAAGGCCATCACGGGGTTCCTCCAGGAGGCCCGGTCCAAGCTTGCACCTTACAACGTGTTCACGGCGGCGGACATCTTCGGCTACGTCTGCTGGAATCTGAACGACACCGACATCGGGCAGAAACTCGACCCCATCGCCTCGGCAGTGGACTACCTTTCGCCCATGCTCTACCCGTCCGGATTCCAGTTCGGGATTCCCGGCTTCCGCAACCCCGTGCAGAACCCGTACGAGATCGTCTATCTCTCGCTCAAGAAAGCCCAGGAGCGCACGAAAATCTCCCCGCTGCGCTTCCGCCCCTGGCTGCAGGCGTTCAAGGATTACGCCTTCGACCGACGGCAGTTCAACGGCAAGGAGCTGCGGGACCAGATCAGCGCCAGCGAGAAGTTCGGCTCCCAGGGCTGGATGCTCTGGAACCCGGTCAATCAGTACACGGCCGCGGCCGAGTCCCTCAAGAAGGACATCAAGACGGCCAGCGTCGGCCCTGTTGCCTCGAACCCCTGAAACCCGTAAGATGTCTGACAGGCTGTTGAAAAGCGGCGTCTCGGACCGTGATCCTGCGTGGCGCGGCGTTTTGGAAATGCTCACATGGAATCGGCTGGAAGCTGAAAGCCTGGCTGACCGGGTCTGAATTTGTTTTGAGCCTCACGCCTCTTGCCTCAAGCGAATATCCGTTTTGGCTGACGGCCCGATACTTGTTTTTCGACAGCCTGCCAAATTAATTTTCGTTGGTTGGGGACCAAAGCATGTGAAGGCCAGGAAGCGGCACCCTATTCATTTTCTGCTGACGGCAGTGGTGGCCGCCGTCCTGGTGTCTGCTTCGGCCGCCGGCGCCGGCCTTCTGCCCGAGCCGCTCGCCGCCATCTCTGCCGCAGTCGCGGAAGCGATCCGCACGGGCGAGACACCCGGTGCGGTCATCCTGATCGGCCACCAGGGCCAAGTGGTTCTGCGCCAGGCCTTCGGCCATCGCCGCCTGACGCCGCCGCGGCCCATGACGCCGGACGCCGTCTTTGACGTTGCCTCCCTCACCAAGGTCGTGGCCACCACCCCCGCCGTCCTGCAGCTCATGGAGAAAGGCCGGTTGCAGCTGGATGCACCGGTTGCCCGGTACTGGCCGGAGTTCAAGGGCCACGGCAAGGAGCGCATCACCGTTCGCCAGCTGCTCACGCACTACTCCGGCTTGCGACCCGGCCTGCTCCCCAAACCGACGTGGTCGGGCTACAATGCCGCTTTGAAAAAAATCGCCGACGACAGGCCCCCGTTTTCACCGGATTCGCGGTTTGTTTACAGCGACCTCAATTTCACCATCCTGGGGGAACTGGTCCGGCGAGTCTCCGGCGAGCCCCTGGAAGTTTACTGCCGCCGGCACATCTTCGAGCCCCTGGGAATGAAAGACACGGGCTTCAAACCCTCAACGTCGCTGAATGGCCGCCTGGCGCCTACCATGGAGGGCAGTTTCGGGGTGGTGCACGACCCGGACACCCGGCGCATGGGCGGCATCTCAGGCGCAGCCGGTCTTTTCTCCACGGCCGACGATCTGGCGTGTTTCGCCCAAACCATCCTGGACCAGGGCCGCCATGCGGGCGGGCAGCTCTTAAGTTCCGCCGCAATCAAGGACATGGCGCAGCCCCAATCGCCGGCCGGCAAACTGCCGGACAAGGGCCTGGGCTGGGCCATTCATTCCCCTTCCGGCAACTGGAGTGAAATGCTCCCGGCCGGCACCTTCGGCCACAAAGGGTTCACCGGCACGCTGCTCTGGATTGACCCGGACACCCGAACCTATCTCATTGTCTTGAGCAACCGCGTCTATCCCGACGGTGAGGCCCGAACGGAAACCCTGCGGGACAAGGTGTTTTCCCTGGTGGTCCAAGCCACAGGCCGGCCCGCGCCCACATCGCCCGCAGCGGCGCTTTCACACGTTTCAGCCGACATGTCGCCGAGCAGGGTCATGACCGGAGTGGATGTGTTGGCGGCCCAAAAGTTCGCCCTCCTCTCGGGCAAACGGGTGGGGTTGATCACCAACCACACGGGCCGGGATGCAGCCGGGAGGCGAACGATCGATCTTCTGGCCGGGGCGCCCGGAGTGAAGCTGCGGGCGATCTTCAGCCCCGAGCACGGCCTGTCGGGCAAAGCGGATTGGAAGGTGGCATCGGGCCGGGATGCGTCGACGAACCTGCCGGTCTACAGCCTTTACGGTGAAACCCGGCGACCGAAACCCGAGATGCTGAAGGGTCTGGAAGCCCTGGTCTTCGACGTGCAGGACGCGGGCGCCCGTTTCTACACCTATATGTCCACGATGGGCTACGCCATGGAGGCGGCCGCGCAGAAAGGGATCGAATTCGTCGTGCTGGACCGGCCCAACCCCATCAGCGCCTCGCGGGTGGAAGGTCCGGTGATGGACCCGGATCTCAGGAGCTTCACCGGCTATTTCCCGCTTCCGGTCCGCCACGGCATGACCATCGGCGAACTGGCGCGCATGTTCAACGCAGAAAATCGGATGGGGGCCAAGCTGAAAGTGATCTCGATGCAGGGCTACCGGAGAGAGATGTGGTTTGACGAGACCGGCCTTGCCTGGGTGAACCCCTCGCCGAACCTGCGCTCCCTTGACCAGGCCACCCTCTATCCAGGGGTGGCTCTCAGCGAAGCATCCAACGTCAGCGTCGGCAGGGGCACGGACACGCCGTTCGAGATTCTCGGCGCACCATGGGTTCAGGCGCAAGAGTTATCGGACGATCTGAATGGCCGGAATATGGCCGGCGTCACGTTTCAGCCCGCCACGTTTATTCCGGATGCCAGTCCTTTCAAGGGTCAGAGCTGTTTCGGTGTCCGGATCGCCATTAGCGACCGCCGGAGGCTGGATTCCGTATTGCTGGGGGTAGAAATCCTGAGCACCCTCTACCGTCTTTACCCCAACGATTTTAAAATCGACAAGGCACTTTCCCTGATCGGCTCACGCGCGGTCCTGCAGGCGATCAAGGACGGCAAAGAACCGCAATCCATCGCGGCCGCCTGGCAGCCATCCCTGGATCAATTCCGCCAGCTCCGCGCCATCTACCTCATCTACACGGATTGAATACCCGTCCCCCGCTGACGTCCTACTTAAATTGAGCGATTGTGTCGATTCACAACGAGTCCCGCTGGGGTCTGCCGCAGAAACCAAAATTAAAAATCGCTCAACTTAGGCTTCAGTTATTCATTGTTGTTTTGGATAGCTTACATAGATATGTGCTGCCAACTCCAAGCCACTTGGCAGCCTCGGTCTTTGTCTTAAAACGACTGATCACGTACTCCAAATAGCGCGCCTTCATCAGGTCCTGCATGTCCTGCCACTTGAAATGGTTGTCATACAGCCATGAACAGCACGCATCGACCGGGTCTGTGGCACTTTCATCCCCGGGCGGCGGGAGCTGCGGCCGTTGCGGGTCAATCGTGATCTCGGCCTGGCTGTGCCAGCTCGATTCCATGGCATCACACAGCTTCAGCGTCTTCACCATCGACGGCATGATACGAGCGAGCACTTCCACATTCTGATTCTGGATAATCACCACGCCCTCGCGTTTCACGGCATTGGACATATTGACACCCATCTGCTGCGTGGCATGCACGTCACCGTTGTGGAACGCGGACTCGAGTATCTCCAGCAGCAACGTTTTTAACTCGGCGATCATCTGCATCGTTCCCTCCTCAGCTTTTGGCGCAAAGCCCTGGGCCTTTCCCGAAGCATCAGGCTCATCAGAATCACGAGACCTAACCGGCTTGAAAAACTCAGTGGGATTTCGGCCACCCCGCTGTCGATAGCCGTTTCAATGAAACAGCCTCCACCACCACCGCCGCTGCTGCCGCCACTGCCTGCGATGCTTGTGCTGCTGGGGGGTTCCACCACCGCCGGCACTTCTTCCTCTGCTTCCACAATGCCGGCCGGGTCGACAATGACGCCGTTGGCAACCCCGTCGGCATCGCCCGGCCCGCCGTCAGTCAGAGTCAGGGTGACGGACCTGCGATCACTGGCGAATTTGGCATAGGCCGAAAAATCGTACCACCTGTCGGCGATGGGGTCATATTTGTACCATTTGCTGAAATACAGGGCGGCCTGTGAAAAATGGAGCTTCACCGTGGACTGATCCCCCGCCTTGGCCACGGCGATTTTGAAGTTGATCAGGCCAAACGGCATTCTCTTGGGTTTGCCGTAAGCATAGGAGTCCGGCTGACGGGCATCTTCCGATTCGACGGACTCCACGCGGATGCATGTGGAGCACCCCTTGATGCTGACGCCGATCTGGACGTTGGTACCCTCCATCTTGACCGACTTGATAAACAGGGGCTGCTTATTATCCATCACCCCGTCTCTATCCAAGTCCACCGTTGATGCCACTTCCTGGGCATCGGGAATGCCGTTGACGTTGAGATCGGCATTCGTCTTGCTCGTGACAAAGTCCTCGTAATCAGACCACGCCGAGGCCGCCCCCTTCGAGTCGGTGAACTGCACTCGCCAGAAGTATGGCGTCTCCTCATCCAGTA
>JBFYWS010000082.1:0-5642 GCA_041310935.1 Desulfobacteraceae bacterium
CGAAGAGGTTGACGATGACGAGCCAGACCGCTACCATCGCCAGGCTGCGCCGGATGGGGGGGGTGAGCACCGACGAAACGGCTGTCCATTTCGCATGCACCATGTCAAAAAGAACAGCCATTTGCGCTTGAAGTGTCCTCTCACATGACGATTCGGACAACCGCTGAGTTCCGAGCGCCCATCGGCCGCATCCGCGAGCGTGCAAAACCGTCATGTCGCTCTGATAGATACCCGATGAGACTACGGGAATCAAGTGTTGTTTAATGGTAACTACTCAGGGTTCAAGGGTTCAAGAGTTCAGGGATCCACGAGGACAGGCGCCATAATCTTCGACCTCCTCCGGCATGTAAGCATCTGAAAGGCAGCCATCAGGCCCCGGTAACTGCTTCATTCCTGAACCCCGAACTCTGAACCCTCGCCGCCTGAGTAGTTACGAACGACGAACGCTTTTGCCTGGGCGTGCGGAAACTGATATGGTCATCGAAGAAACCGAAGGCTTTTCCCCACAGATGTTCGAGGTGTTCATGATTCCGTGGAAACTCATCGATCGTGCGCAGGTGCCCGGTCACGGTGGAGAAATGTGCCTGTACCAGCGGGGCGGGGAGTTCACGATCCGGTTGGCGGCGGGCGAACTCATGAACAGCCGCGCCCATGGCTCAGAGGATGCCCTGGCCGAGCTCGCGTGTGCCAGGATTGCCGACCGTCCCTGTCCGCGGGTGCTGATCGGGGGGTTGGGCATGGGCTACACCACGGCGGCGGCACTGCGCCGGCTTCGCGCCGATGCGCAGGTGCTGGTGGCCGAACTGGTGCCGGCGGTGGTGAAGTGGAACCGCGGGCCTCTGGGGGAGTTTGCCGGCCACCCCCTTCAAGATGCCCGGGTCACCGTTTGCGAGGCCGACGTCGCCCTGGTCCTGCAGGCGGAGCAGCGGGCCTACGACGCCATCCTGCTGGATGTGGATAACGGCCCCGAGGGGTTCTCCCGGAAGGGCAACGACTGGCTCTATGCCCGGGCCGGGCTGGCGGCCGCCTTTGCGGCGCTAAGGCCGGCCGGCGTGTTGGCCGTATGGTCGGCTGGTCCGGACCGGGCCTTCACCAAGCGCCTGCATCAGGCGGGTTTCACCGTGAACGAGGTCCGGGTGCGGGCGCGCGCCTCCAACAAGGGCGGCCGCCACACGATTTGGCTCGCGGTGCGCGGCTCATGACCGGCGCAGGCGTCTCAAGGTTCCCCACCAGGAAAACAAAATTGATGGGCTGTGCCAATGCGGAGATAGGGGACAACACCAAGCCGTCATTGACTTTTATTTAAGGGTATGAAATAAAATCACATTTTTGGCGTTGATGAGCTCGAAAGGGGTCGATTTACAGACGACTTTGTAAAAAGCTCCAACTTCAAGTTTTTGCGGAGAAAAATTCACCCATGACACAGGAATTGCACCCGAGCCATCCCGATATCGACCCGGAGATGTGGAAGCGCATCGACACCATCGTTTCCGCCGGCAGCGGTGTGCCCGGTTCGGTCATTGCCGTTCTGCGCGAGTGCCAGGACGTCGCGGGTTATCTTCCGGTGGAGCTCATCGATTACATTGCCGTCGGGCTCAACCTGTCGCGCAGTGAGGTTTTTGGAGTGGCTTCTTTCTACGCCCTTTTTTCCCTGCAGCCCAAGGGCCGGAATCTGGTGAAAGTGTGCATGGGGACTGCTTGCTACGTCAAGGGCATCAAAGAGGTCATCAACCGGGTCGAGAATCATTACGGGATGAAACAGGGCGGCACCTCGTCGGATCGGCGGTTTTCGCTTGAAGCCGTGCGGTGCCTGGGTGCCTGTGGACTAGCGCCCGTGATGGTGGTGAACACCGACACGTACGGGGATGTCAAATCGGACAAGATCATCCAGATCCTCGACAAATATGAATAGAAGCTGTGGTCTCGATCTTTAACAGGCGGTATGTCCCATGAAGATATCCGAGATACGCGACACTCTAAAAGCGGAAGTGCTGGTCGGCCACGACCAGATGGAGACCACCGTGGTGGCGGGCGGCGGCGCCGACCTGATGGCCGATGTGCTCTCGGCGGTCGCCCAGGGCGCCGTCCTGCTGACGGGCCTGACGACGGAGCAGGTCTTGCGAACGGCCAGGGTGGCCGGCGTTTTGGTGGTGGTGTTCGTGCGCGGCAAACGGCCGGATGAACCGGTGATCGAACTGGCCCGCAGATACAACATGCCGGTGTTGTTGACCCGCTATTCGCTGTTTGTGGCAAGCGGTCGGCTCTACATGAACGGGTTGCGCGGTTTGGATGGGTCCTGGTAGGGCCGCGCATGCATGCGCGCCGGGGGCGGCGCGGCTGCACGCGGCATGCTGCCGACGACGGCCCCGAATCGGGATGCGGCCGGCTGCGGCGAGGGTCTCGTGTGGACGATAGGTGATGTCACAGCCTGCTGGAGACAAGGATGAGTAACGTCAGAACTCAGTTGATGTTGTGCAGCGGCACGGGATGCCATGCGTCCCGCAGCCTACCGTTCCGGGATGCCCTCCAGAAGGAGTTGGAGCGGCAGGGCCTGCTGGAAGAAATAAAAATCATCGAGACCGGCTGCAACGGATTTTGCGCGGTCGGCCCGGTGATGCTGGTTCAGCCCGAGGGGATCTTTTACCAGCGACTCACCCCGGAGATCGTGCCGCACCTCGTGGAAGAGCATTTCCTCAAAGGCCGGCCGGTGAAGAAGCTACTTTACGTGGAGCCGGCCTCCAAGAAAACCATCCCGAAAATGAATGAGATTCCCTTTTTTGCCAACCAGATGTTCTGGGTCATGCGCAACAAGGGAGTGATCGATCCCGAGGTGATCGACGAGTACATCGCCCGGGACGGGTATTTCGGGGCGGCCAAGGCCTTGCGGGACATGACCCCGGAGCAGATCGTCGAGGAGGTCAAGCTCTCGGGCCTGCGGGGACGCGGCGGGGCCGGGTTCCCCACCGGTCTGAAATGGGAGTTTGCCCGCAAGAGCGCAGGCGACGTGAAATACGTGCTCTGCAATGCCGACGAGGGCGACCCCGGGGCCTTCATGGATCGCAGCGTGCTCGAATCCGATCCGCATGCCGTGCTCGAGGGCATGATCATCGCCGCCAGGGCTATCGACGCTCGCCAGGGCTACATCTATGCCAGGACCGAGTACCCGCTGGCCGTCAAGCGCCTGGGCATCGCCATTCACCAGGCCCGGGAGTACGGCCTGCTCGGCAAGAACATCCTCGGGACCGGGTTCGATTTCGATGTCGACATCTACCAGGGCGCCGGCGCCTTCGTGTGCGGCGAGGAGACGGCCCTGATGCGCTCGATCGAAGGCAAGCGCGGCATGCCGCGTCCCCGCCCGCCGTTTCCGGCCATCAAGGGCCTGTGGGAAAAGCCGACCATCCTGAACAACGTCGAAACCCTCGCCAGCATCGCTCAGATCATGCTGAACGGCGGCCGCTGGTACGCCAGCGTCGGAACCGAGGGCAGCAAGGGCACGAAAGTGTTTGCGCTCTCCGGGGATGTGAACAATATCGGTCTGGTTGAAATCCCCATGGGAACGTCCCTGCGCAAGCTGATCTTCGACATCGGCGGCGGGGTCCCCGGCAAGAAGAAGTTCAAGGCCGTCCAGCTCGGCGGTCCCTCCGGCGGCTGCGTGCCGGAGCAGCATCTCGACACTCTCGTGGATTACGAGGCCATTGCCAAGGTCGGGGCCATCATGGGCTCCGGCGGTGCCATCGTCATGGACGAGGACACCTGCATGGTGGACATGGCCCGCTTTTTCATGGACTTCGTTCAGGACGAGTCCTGCGGCAAGTGCACCCCCTGCCGCGAGGGTACGCGGCGGCTGCTGCAGATACTAGAGAAAATCTGCGAGGGTCGCGGGGAGCCCGCCGACCTCGAGACCCTGGAGGAGCTGTCCGCCATCATCAAGGAGGCGTCGCTCTGCGGGCTGGGGCAGACCGGCCCCAACCCGGTGCTGTCCACCCTGCGCTATTTCCGAGACGAATACGAGGCGCACATCCACGAGAAGCGCTGCCCGGCGAAGCGCTGTGTCGCCCTGCTCAAGTTCGAAATCGACCCTGACATCTGCACCACGTGCGGCTTGTGTTCGCGCGCCTGCCCGGTCGAGGCCATCGCCTGGAAGAAGAAGGAAGTGGCCCGCATCGACCGGGAAAAATGCATCAAGTGCATGACCTGTTTTGATAAGTGCAAATTCGGGGCGATTTTTTAGAAGTGCTTTCATCGGTTGTGAAACCACGTCCAACAAGGGGGTTCGATTTTGGCTACCGAGCAGGGCCTCGTCATTCGTGTCGACAGCACCGGCACCTGGGTCCAAACCGGGAAGAGCGAGGCGTGCGAGAGCTGTTCGTCCAAGGGCGCCTGCCATACGCTGGGCGGCGGCAAAGCGGCCGAAGTCCCGGTGCTGAACCCGATCGGTGCGGGAATCGGCGACCGCATCGTCCTGAAAATGGACTCCTCCCGCCTGTTGAAAGCCACTTTCCTGGTTTATATGTTTCCCATCCTGATGCTGATCCTCGGCGCCGGTGCGGGCGAATGGATCGCGCGTTCAGCCGGCCTAAACTCTCCGGCCGCCCCCGCCCTGCTCGGGTTCGGCGGCCTGGCGGCCGGACTGCTCATCATGCGGATCCTCGCCAATCGCCTGGCCCGGAAAGACGAATACCGGCCCCGGATTGTGAAGATTCTGGGCAAGGCCTGAATTTATAAAACCCAAGTTGAGCGATTCTAATTTTGGGTTCTGCGGACGGCAGACCCCAGCGGGGCTCGATGTAAATCGACACAATCGCTCAATTTAGGTAAAAGCTGCAAAACGCCGGATCACGGCCTCCGGCGCGGTTTTTCAGCACCCGGTTACGATTGAGCTTTTTTTTCGTCGGCGTGGCGGGGGAACAACTCCTCGATGCTCACCGCTTTGATCTTGGCGAGGCAGTTTGCAAGGGCTTCAGATTCGGTCTGGCCGACACCCTGGTAGTCCTGCTTGGCGATGATGTTGACGAGGTTGGGGACCGCCACGTATGGCCCCGCCAGCCTGCCGTGCAGGGCTTCGTGGACGTCGATGTAGACCAGGCGCTGGCTCCGAATCAGATTGTAGCGGGCCACGCGGGTGAGGATGTCGTTGGCGTGCAGGTGCTCCATTTTCTTTCGCCGCTCCAGTTCTATTCTGCTTCAATGGTCAGCCGCAGCGGGAAGCCGTTTTCCCGTGCGGCCTCCGTCGCCACCTGGACCTTGGTTTCGGCCACCTCGTAGGGGTAGACGCCGCACAGCCCGGTCCCATTTTTGTGGGCGGCCCACATGATGCCGGTCGCCTCATCCACCGACTTGCTGAAGACGGCCATCAGCATCTCCACGACGAACTCCTTGGTCGTGTAGTCGTCGTTGTGGATCATCACGCGGTACATGGGAGGTTCGGCGGTCTCATCCCGAACTTCCGCAAGGTCTTCCTCGTGCAGCTCCGGAACCCGCGCGCTCATCGCATTTTCCTCCCCGGTCGCCGATCCGGCTCAGACCGACGTGCGTCGAATACAGGATGGCGTGCTCTCAGATCGCTCGCCCGTCATTCAGCTGCAATGATAATCGCCCGGCTCGGGATGTCAACGACCCGTCCGGCAGTAACGGCCACAGGC
>JBFYWS010000103.1:0-6631 GCA_041310935.1 Desulfobacteraceae bacterium
AGAGCCCGGTGGGCTTGCCGGGCCGAGCGGTGCGCAACGCTTTTATCGACGACGTCAATGCGGGCAACCGCAAGCCGTTCAAATGCCCCTACCACTGCATCATCACCTGTGATGTCGCGAAAAGCCCCTACTGCATCGCCCTGGCCCTGGTCAATGCCCAGCGGGGGCGCCTGGACAAAGGCTTCGCCTTTTGCGGATCCAATGCCCACCGGGCCACCGAGATCATATCGGTCAAAGAGCTGGTTTCCGCACTGCGGGCTGAGTATCAGGAGGCGGTTCGGGAGGCAGACGGACGGTAGAGGTGGTGCAACACCTCAGGTGTTTAGACTGAAGGCGGAAGACTGAAGGCTTTCAGGGACAAACCTTGCGTGATTACACAAGACTTCGGGCATTTGAGTTGGCGATTGAACCAGAGGTCGTAGAAACCGAGAAGGTCTTGAATGGCTTGATTCGTTTTTTGTGAGATGTCGTATAGCCTTCAGCCTATCTACCTTCAGTCTATCTAAAGCCGGTTGAGGATGAACTGGCGGATGGCGGTTTCCTGTTCGGCGCTCAAGCCGGTCAGCCGCACGGCGATGCCGGCCGCTTCGCTGCGCAGGACCTCGCCGTTCAGCACCAGCGCCTTCTCGCGGCCGGGAAGCCGGCAGCTGACGCGGATCGGCTTGCCCGCCGAGTAGGCCTCGGGCGGCGACTTGATGAACATGCCGACGGTGCTGATGTCGGTGATGACACTTTCGAATGTGTGGCCATCGGCCACGCAGATCGCTTTGAGCTGGCAGGACGTGCGGGAGATCTGGCGCATGGTGGCGCCATCCTCGTCCAGGTTGATGGTGGTGACCGGGGCATCCTCGAACGGCAGCTCCTCCAACTGTTCGCAGAGACGCTGGAGTTGGTCGTCGCTCATTTCCACGATGAGTTTGCACAGGTGGCTGGTGATGCGCTCCCCCAGCAGCTGCTTGAGCAGAATCAGCTGCTTGTCCCTGGGCATTTCATCCACCAGGTGGAAGAGGCGGGCGGTGACGCCGAAGCGCCCCAAGCCCGGGCGCGAGTCCAACTCGTTCATGGGGAGGCCTCCTACATGCCGGCCTGCTTGAACAGCAGCGCCACATCCAGTTTGTTGATCGTGTCGCTCACCAGTTCTCCAACCACTTTGTCCGCATCGCTCCTTCCCATTAGAAAGGTGCGCTCCGCGCTGCCGTTGATGGTTTGCTGGCTGGCCATCGTTGCATTTTTAAGAAGCTGGGCAGTGTAGGCGACGGCGACGCTCCATTTGCGGTCTCCGAAATCCAGCTGGAACTCCTTCAACACCAGCTTCAGCTCCGCGTCGGCCTGCGTGCCGGAGGGGGCCACCTTCACACCGGCGTTCTCCAGGCGGTAGCGCAGCACTTCTCTGAACAGTGCGTCGACCGGATAGGCCCCCTTCAGTTCACCGCTGCCGCCGGGTCTCGTAACCGTCAGGGCGTAAACGCCGGCAAACCCCTCCAACTCGTTCCGGGCGCTCGGGGTGAGAAACGCATCGGTCCTGCGGTCATCCACGAAAGCGATGGTTACGCTGCGCGCGAGAGTCTCGCCGGCCGGCGGGGGCAGCTGATATTTGACGCTCAGTACAGTCGAGGACGCACAGGCGGCGGCCAGGGCGATGATCAGCGCCCCTCCCAAAAACCAGCGATTCGCGACCTGACGCCTAATCATTTTTTTGCCCTTTCGTTTGCGAACGTTGCGTACGCGGTCAATACTGGCTTTGATGAGCAGGAACCCCTGTCTCATGGAGCGTGATTGTATCAGCAGTATGGCGAAAAGTGCTTGGTGTGTCAAGGAAAAGGGATGGCAATGGTAGTAATTCCGGGGCGAACACCTCAGGTGGCGAGGGTTCAGGGTTCGGGGTTCAGGAAGGAAGCAGTTGCCGGGGCCTGATGGCCGCCGGTCCCAATCGTCCATACGGGAGGATGGCCAGAACCATGGCGCCGCCTCTCGTTGATTGCCTGAACCCTGAACCCTGAACTCTGAATCCTTGAACCCCCTATACCGGAGGTGTTGCTTCGGGTCTATGGAGAAAACCGGATCGGGATCAGCGCAGGTTCATGACGTCGACGATCCCGTCCATGAGGTCGGCCACCAGCAGCTTGTGGCGCAGGAGACTGCCCTTTTTCAGGATGACCTTGACCACCTCCGCGCATTCCAGAGTCGCCAGGAAGACCACGGCGTGGGGCAGGGTGCCCAGGGCCGTCTCGGCGCCCTTGAGGGGCAGCTGCCCGGGTTCGCCGTAGATCAGGCGCAGCCCCGTGTCTTCGGGGAAAATGGTGGTGACGTGGCCGGAGGCACCTGCCACGGCCGCGGAGACGAGCGGGCAGCCGATGCGGCGGCAGGCATCCTCAACCACGAAGCGGGTGCGCAGGTTGTCGAGGCAGTCGACGACGACATTGCAGCCCTCGAGCACAGCCCCCGCATTGTCCGCCGTCACAAACTCGGTGAGGGCGTTGACATCCACCGACGGGTTGATCCGGCCGACCCGCGCCTGGGCGGCTTCGGACTTGAGCTGACCTAAACCGTCGACGGTGCTCAACAGCTGGCGGTTGAGGTTGCTCTCCTCGAACCGGTCCCCGTCGACCAGCGTCAGGCGGCCGACACCCATCCGCGCCAGGACCTCGGCTACGGTGCCGCCCAGGCCACCGAGACCGACGACGCCCACCCGGGCCCGGAGCAGTGCGGCCTGGTCTTCCAAAGAGAAGGTCCGCATGTTGCGCGCGTAGCGTTCGGGGACAATGCCATTTTCCAGAGCGACAATTTCAATCTCCCGGCCGCTCATGCCCGGCCGGCCGGCAAGACTCCAGACGTTCGCGACGGAAAGGCTCTTGTAGGGGGTCTTGTCCGGAAACGTTTTGGCCTCGCTCAGGTGTTCCAGATCATGGGGGTCGATTTTCATGAAGTCCCATCCGTTTTCCGTAGTTTACGCGCCAAGCAGAAAACCACAGACGGCTCATAATAACAAGTCATTTCGCCCGCTGCCACCCTGGAAACGGAAAGTTGACAGGGTGGAGCGCATAGCATAGAACTTTCCAGCCAAGTTGCTCTGTTGAAACCGCGCAGGACATGCATCGTTACCTGAAGGCCGGCCGCTCGGCCTGAAGCGGTAGGCGGGATTCGGCGACCGGATGGCGCTCGACGCCTGCCTGGTGGTTCTGCGCGGGCAAAGACCGGCGCATGTCGTTAACCCCGATGTTTACACGGGCAGGGATGGCGTATGAAGAGCTCCTCATGGTTTCTCGGCATAGACCTTGGGACCGGCAGCTGCAAAACGGTTGCAGTGGATGAGGACGGCACGGTTCTCGGTTTCGGGGTGGGCGAGTACTCGGGTGCCGAGGCCCAGGACCGATGGCAGGAGCAGGACCCGCGGGATTTGCTGAAGGCGGCGGTCGCCTCCGTGCGCCGGGCAGTGGAGCGGGCCGGCCCAAGCCCGGCAGGTTGCGGCGGCATGAGCATCGGCGGCGCCCTGCACAGTGTGATGGCCGTGGACGGACATGGCGCTCCTCTGACGGGGGCCATCACCTGGGCGGACGGGCGGGCCGTTGAGCAGGCCAGGACCGTCGCCGACACGTTGACCGGCAAGAACCTCTACCGGGAAACCGGCTGCCCCGCGCACGGGATGTACCCGCTTTACAAGGTCATGTGGCTTCGCGAAAATCGGCCGGAGGTTTTTCAACATGCCCGGCGTTATGTCTCCGCCAAGGAATATGTCGGCTTCCGGTTGACCGGCACCTGGCAGGTCGACTACTCGTTGGCGGCAGGGTCTGGTTTCCTGAACACCGATACCCTCCAGTGGAGCGATTTGGCTCTCAACCTGGCCGGCATCCGCAAAGATCAACTCTCCCCCCTGGCTGCGCCTGTCGCCCTCCTGGGCAAGCTGCAGGCGGAGGTCGCCGCTCAGATGGGGATCCCCGTGAACACGCCGGTTGCGATGGGCTCCTCCGATGCCGTGAACTCGAGCATCGGCGCCGGCGCCGTGGACCCCACCCAGGCCACTTTAATGGTTGGGACCAGCGGCGCGCTGCGGGTGGTATCCCCGCGACCGGTGTTGGACCCCAAGGCCCGCAGCTGGTGCTATGCCATCGATGAGCGGCACTGGCTGGTGGGTGGTGCGATCAACAACGGAGGCGTAGCGTTGTCATGGCTGCGGGACTGTCTGAATCAAGCCCATGCGGGGCAGCCGCTGACCTTCGAAGACGTCCTCGCGCTCGCCAGTCGCGCCCCCGCAGGATCGAGGGGCTTGGTCTGCCTTCCGTTTTTCGCGGGAGAACGCAGCCCCAACTGGAACCTGAATGCCCGTGCCGCTCTCTTCGGGATGAGCCTCGAGCACGAACTGCGACATGTGGCCCGGGCGCTGCTCGAAGGGATAGGGTTCCGCTTCAAAAGCCTGCTGCAGGTCCTTTCCGAGATCGGCTTGGATGTAAAGCAGATCGTTGCATCGGGGGGCTTCGCCAAGTCCGGGGTATGGCTCCAGGTGATGGCCGATGTCCTGGGGCGGGACCTGAACGTGACGGCCTGGGGTGAGACGTCGGCGCTGGCGGCTGCCTTCTGGGCGGCGCTCGCCGCCGGTCGGGCCGGTTCCATGGAGGAGATCCGCAAGTGGGTTCACCACAGCTACGCATGCCGGCCGGTGCCTGAGAATACAGCCGTCTACGAGCGGGTCTATCCCGTGTACACGAAACTCTATCAGGCGGCGGCCGGCTCCTTTGACGATATCGCCCGGCTCCGGAACGACTTGGCCATGGCAACGGATGAGGGAGGGAAGCGTAATGGGACATGACGATTTTCGGAAAGGGTATGATTTGGGTGGACGTACCATTTCACGCATCGGAACGATCTACAAAACGAAGACTGTTGATAAGGAACATCTGCATGACGAAAAACAGTACCAGGGTTCGTTTGGCGGTTGCGGCCGCCTTGGCAATTCTGATCTCCGCCTGTTCGATCGCCAATCTCGGATGGCTTCGGAACAGCCCAGACGTCGGCCGGGATTTTGAAACGTTGCACGTTTCTTCGGGCTACCGATACTGGTATCTCTATCTGGAGAACACCCCGTATGCCGTGCTCGGCTTGAATCCCGAGTACCGCATTGACGACATCTTGTGGACCGAGGTGGAGTCAAGCTCAGAGACGTTTCGGAAGGTGGTCGGGCTCGTCGAGAGTTTCCCGGTTCCGGGTTCCAGAACATACGGCGCGTACATCCTGGATGCAAAAGGAGAGCAGATCGGTGTCTGGTATTCGAGCATGATCGCCGGGATAACCATCGACCCGAACACCAAGGTGGTCTCCATCACGACCGCGACCCCGTGGATGGGTGGCGGCGACGATAACGGCGCAAGAGACTGAATAAAAGGCATAACAAAACAGAACTGTCTGCAAAACGAAGTCTGTATTAGGTTTGATTTGTGATACGAATGAAAATCTTTATTGCGCAACCCTCATTTTGGAGGTGGGGTATGAGTGAAAGCCAGTCATTGAGAGACGGAAGGATTGCAGATCCATTTCGTGATCGAAGATCCGGTGACGATAGACGTGAGGCCTATGCGTTGGATTATTTTGCCCAAGGCGGCATCGAAAAAAGAAGCGGGGTTGAAAGCAGACAGAAAGGGGAGCGTCGTGTTCAATGTGTTAATGTCAGCCAATGGTCAAGCGTATTCCCGGACAACATATCGTCTACTCAATAAGTTGAGGGGCGATGAAACATGAAATCGCTCAGTCAGGAAGCAGGCCTACACTCACATCCGTGGCCTTTCTTGTGCCAGCCAGCTTTTAAGGTCGTTGTTGATGAAAAAAACGCTGAACAACCGTAAGGACTGGTTAGTCTTGTTAGTCACCCTGTCCGGGCTGATGTTGTCTACAAGCCTTCATGCGGCCAATTTTCTCTTTTTTTGGAGTGCCAGCACAGACCCATCCGCTACCGGTTACGGCATCTACCAGCGCACCGGGGATTCTTCTTACGTAAAAATCGACGAGTTAAGCGTTCAGGATCTCGACAACCCAGCCACCCCCTCCTATCTGGTAACAGGCCTGACGGACGGCAATACGTACTGGTTCGCGGCAACATCCATTTCTGCTTTCGGTACTGAAAGCGACCTGTCGAACCAGACCTGCATAACGGTAAACGGGCAAATCGTTGAATGCACCGATAACGATGACAATGGCACGACTGTTTTTATCAGCTGTTTCATCACTGCCGCTGGCCTCTAATGCCTTGATGCGTTTATAATACTGGCGCTATCAACCTATCACCGAGAGACTCATTCCGTGATAGTTGCAAAGAAGTTTGAATACCAGAACTCTAGAATAGGAAATAGCGTCAATGAAAAAATGGATTGTGTTCGTATGCTGCCTTGCTCTTTTTGCCTGCACCAGTGCGGTTCGTTACGTTCCAAACCCGAACGTTAGTGACCCAGCGAAGGTCATTGAGCGGATAATGATATCTCAACCCCCTCACTATGCCGGTGCTGTTCCCTATAAAGTATCTGTTAAAAGCGATTCCATGGAGATGTGGATGTCAGAACCAGGGGGTGGGGGGAAATCTGGAGGAAGTCCCGGAGAAATTTACTATAAAAACATAGGTAAAGTTGTGCTCAATCATACCGACATC
>JBFYWS010000132.1:0-7778 GCA_041310935.1 Desulfobacteraceae bacterium
AACAATGAAATTTTTGAGCGTGCGCGATTTAAGAGGCAAATCCGCCCAAGTCTGGAAAGAGCTTCCGGCCGAACGGGAAATGATCATCACCAGCAATGGAAGACCCATTGCCATTCTGGCGGCTATAACCGAGTCCAATCTTGAAGAGTCCTTAACGGCATTCCGCCAGGCCCGCGCAATCGAAGCGGTGGCACGTCTTCAGCGCCGATCCGTTGAGCAGGGGACGGACAGGGTCACGATGGACGAAATCGATGCCGAGATCAAAGCGGTCCGCAAAAAGCGTGCACGATGAAAATCGTCCTGGACACCAATGTTTTAGTTGCCGGCCTTTTGTCGCCGTTTGGCCCTTGCGGGGAAATCGTCCGTATGGTTTCGTCCGGCGAATTGGCTCTTTGCTTGGATAGCCGCGTTCTGACAGAATATGAAGAAGTTCTCGGCCGGCCGAAGTTCAAGTTTGAAAAAGAAAAGGTTGCCGCCGTTCTTGACTATGTCGAGGCTCATGGACTAACTGTCGCCTCTTCTCCTCTGCTGCGCTCACTGCCGGATATTGACGACGAGCCTTTCTTGGAAGTGGCCATTGCCGCCCGCGTGGCGTGTCTCGTCACAGGAAATAAAAATCATTTCCCGTCGGTCCAGTGCCGAGGCGTAGCGGTTCTCTCCCCGAGCGACTTTCTAAAATTCTACAAGAAGCATCTCAAAACAGTTCGTTAAGCCCTGCCGAACGCGTCCGAATTGTTGCCGAAAGTTAATGCCGTGGCAAGCAGGTGGAGCGGGGTTCAACTGAAGCCGAGCAGCCGTCCGATTTGATAGACGACAAACGCCATCCCCCACGCCATCGCCGTGCTGTAACCGATACTGAAGAGCATCCACCGGGTGGAGGTCTCCCTGCGGATAACGGCCGTGGTGGCGAGACAGGGCAGGTACAGCAGCACGAAGACCATCATGGACAGGGCCGAGAGCGGCGTCATGCCCGCGGCGATCAACGCCTGACCGAGTGCCCCCTCCTCGTCGCTTTCCCCCGCCGCGTGCAGCACCCCGAGGGTACTGACCACGATTTCCTTGGCCACAAAGCCCGAGATGAGAGCGACCCCGCCCTGCCAATCGATGCCAAGC
The DNA here is from genome assembly GCA_041310935.1 of Desulfobacteraceae bacterium. Lineage (GTDB taxonomy): Bacteria > Desulfobacterota > Desulfobacteria > Desulfobacterales > SpSt-501 > SpSt-501. The sequence continues at coordinate 1,114 of JBFYWS010000132.1, forward strand.
GGTGCGAAGACCGGCGCGATGAAGCGGCCGATGCGGCCGATGTAGGAGTGCCGGGTCTGCTCGGTCTTCTGCTCCCGGCGCAGGTCCCTCACTGCCTGTTCAGTCTGCTCCTCGATCCGGCGCCGCTCGCTGCCGTCCGCGGTCGCCATCTGCGAATCGGCCGTGGCGGTGATCCGCCCGGTCTCGGCGGCATAGTCGCGGCTCGGCGCCACGTCGCGCGGGAAGTTCGAGAGGCCCCAGATCACAATCGAGCCGACCAGGATCACCTGGCCCATTTTCAGCAGGAAGAGCTTGCTGCGGTCCCACATGTGGATCAGCAGGCTCTTCGCCATCGGCATGCGGTAGGGGGGCAGCTCCATGACGAACGGTGCGTCGGCCCCCTTCAGCAGTGTCGAGCGGAAAATGCGGCCCGTGAGGATGGACAGAACGACCCCCAGCAGGTAGATGCCGAAGATCACCGTCCCGGCCCGGGCCCCGAAGAAGGCGCCGGCCAGGACTACATACACCGGCAGCTTCGCCGAGCAGGACATGAAGGGCGTGATGAGGATGGTCAGGATGCGGTCCTTCTCGCTCTCCAGGGTGCGGGCGGCCATGATCGCCGGCACATTGCAGCCGAACCCCATGAGCATCGGGATGAAGGATTTGCCGTGCAGCCCGATCAGGTGCATGATCCGGTCCATCAGGAAGGCTGACCGGGCCATGTACCCCGTGTCCTCGAAGAGCGCGATGCAGAAAAAGAGGATCAGGATGTTGGGCAGGAACTTGATCACACTGCCGACGCCGGCGACGACCCCGTCGACGAGCAGACTGCGCAGGATCCCTTCCGGCAGGGCGGCTCCCACGGCCCCGGATAGTCCGTCCACACCGGCCCCGATCCACTGCACGGGGTATTCGCCCAGGGTGAAGGTCAGCTGGAACATGGCCCAGATGAAAAAGATAAAGATCGGAAAACCGAACAGCCGGTGCGTGAGCACGAGGTCGATGTTGCGGGAGATGTCCACCCGTTGCTGGATGGTGGCGGACTGGACCTCGCGGATGATGCCGGCGATGAACCCGTAGCGTTCATCGGTCATCACGATTTGGGGGTCCTCGTCGAAGCGCTGCGCGAGGTGTGTGTGCAGGCGCTGGGCAGCCTGCAGGATGTGGCTCCCGGCTTCCGGGGCGGCCGCGATCAGGCGCTCCTTGACGATCTTGTCGTCCTCCAGGAGCTTGATGGCCATCCAGCGCGTGTCGTAGGGCAGGCGGCCGGCCTTCATCTCCATGAACTGCTTGAGCCGGCCGATGGCCTCCTCGATGTCGTGGCTGTACTTTACCCGTCGGGTGCGGGCTGCGGGTGTTGCGGACTCGGCGAGCTCGATGGCCTGCTGCAACAGGTTGTCCATGCCTTCCCTGCGGTTGCCGACGGTGAACACCACCGGCACGTTCAGCAATTCGGACAACTTAGCGGCGTCGATTTTCATGCCCCGGCTGCCGGCGACATCGGCCATGTTGAGGGCGAAGAGCACCTTGCAGTCGAGCTCCCGGATCTGGGTCGCCAGGTACAGGCTGCGCTCGAGGTTGGAGGCGTCGATGATGTCGATGACGACGTCCGGCCGCTCGTCCAGCAGAAAGTTGCGGGCGACCACCTCCTCGATCGAAAAAGGGGTCAGGCTGTAGGTGCCGGGCAGGTCGACGATGGTCAGGTCGTATCCGTTGCGGGAGACGTGCCCTTCCTTCTTTTCAACGGTGACCCCCGGCCAGTTCCCGACTTTCTGGCGGGTGCCGGTGAGGTTGTTGAAGACGGTCGTTTTGCCGGAGTTGGGGTTGCCGGCCAAGGCGATGACAAGACGTTTCGTCGGCATGGGGGGACAGCCTATCGCACATTTTCGACGAGGATGCGGGCGGCTTCCTCCACCCGCAGGGAGACGTGATAGCCCTTGACGACCAACTCCATGGGGTCTTTCAGCGGGGCGTATTTTTCGACACGCACCTCGGCACCTTTGAGAATTCCCATTTCGAGAATTCTCCGCCGCAGCAGGCTCTCCCCGCCGATGCGCACAACGGTCGCACTCTGGCCTTCTTTCAGTTCACTGAGCAGCATGTGGTGTCGTTATCGTTGATCTTTTGGCGGTTCGGGGGAGGTGCCGCTGTCATCTTTTCTTGTCACCTGACAAGAATTCCGCAGTCAGGTCGATATACCCAGTTTGGGCAGAAGATAGGCCTGCAGAAAATACCACAGGCCCACCACCGCTATCAGGATCAGGATCTCCGTCATTGCTTTTCTCCTTTGCACTTTTATAGTGAAATCGGGTGGGGCTTGTCCACCCTTTTCTGGGCCGGCCGTCTCAAACGGGTCCCGGCCGGCCGATCGGTTTCGATTCGCCCCTGCAGAGAACGTCCGGGTGGATCGGTTACACTCCCCGGCGTTCAACGGATATCGGCCTTGTACAGGCGCAGGCTGTTGGAGACCACCGAGATGCTGCTGAAGGCCATGGCCAGGGCGGCGAGAATCGGATGCAGCTGCCGCAACATGCTCGGAAGCGACTCGAAGGGGTACAGCGCGCCGGCGGCAATCGGGACCAGGATGACGTTGTAGCCGAAGGCCCAGAAAAGGTTTTCGGTGATGGTACGCATGGTCGCGCGGCTGAGGCGAATGGCGCGCGGCACACCGGCCAGGCTGCCGCTCGCGAGGATGACGCCGGCGGTTTCGATGGCAACATCCGTGCCGGTTCCGATCGCCATGCCCACGTCCGCCTGGGCCAGGGCAGGGGCGTCGTTGATGCCGTCTCCCACCATGCCGATCGATTCCCCCTGGTGTTGGAGCTCTTGGATCTTGGAGGATTTCTCCTCCGGCCGCACCTCGGCGAAGATGTGCTCGACGCCCACCTGGGAGGCGATGCTGCGGGCGGTCGCCACATTATCGCCAGTCAGCATGACCACCTTGAGGCCCAGCGCGTGCAGCTCCTGGATCGCCTGCCGGGAGTCCGGCTTGAGCATGTCCGCGACGGCAATGAGGCCGGCCAGCCGGCCGTCGCGCGCCACCACCATGACCGTATTGGCCTGGGACTGAAGGTCGTGGATCCGGTCGCGCAGCAACGCCGTCGCAATCCCCAGCTCTTCCTCGATCCAGGCCGGTTTGCCGACGGCGACCCGCACACCGTTCACCCGGGCCTGGACGCCGCGGCCGCCGGAGGCCTTGAACTCGACTGGATCCGGGAGCACGAGGTTCGACGATTCGGCCTGCGCGACGATCGCTTTCCCGAGGGGGTGCTCCGAGCCCTTTTCCACCGATGCCGCCAGCAGCAGCAGCTCCGATACGCCGCCGCCGGCCGTTTCAAAGGGCAGGACCTCCGCCACGTTGGGTTTGCCGCGGGTGATGGTGCCGGTCTTGTCGAGCACGACCGCGGTCAGCTTGCTGGCCTTCTCCAGGGCTTCGCTGGTTTTGAAGAGGATCCCGTGCTCGGCGCCCTTGCCCGTGCCGGCCATGATGGCCGTGGGGGTTGCGAGCCCCAGGGCGCATGGGCAGGCGATGACCAGCACCGCCACCAGGCGGATCATCGCGGAAAGGAAATCGCCGCTGATCGCCCACCACAGCAGGAACACCAGGAAAGCGATGGCAATGATGGCCGGCACGAAAATGGCCGCCACCCGGTCCGCCAGGGCCTGGATCGGCGCCTTGCTGCCCTGGGCCTCCTGGACCAGGCGGATGATCTGGGCCAGAACCGTGGCTTTGCCGACCGCCCGGGCGCGGATCTTGAGCAGCCCCTCGTTGTTGATGCTGCCGCCGACGACGGCATCGCCCGGCCGCTTGTCCACCGGCAACGGCTCGCCGCTCAGCATGGACTCGTCCACGGCGGACTCCCCCTCGACGACCACCCCGTCCACCGGGAGGCTGCCGCCGGGGCGGACGACCACGACGTCGCCCACCTGGACCTGCGCCAGCGGGATTTCCTTCTCGGCCCCGTGCTCCAGGATGACGGCGGTCTTCGGCCGCAGGCCGATGAGTTTGCGGATGGCGCCCCCGGTGCGGGATTTTGTCCGGGACTCGAGCATCTTGCCCAGCTTGATGAGGGTGATGATGACCGCCGAGGTCTCGAAGTAAACGTGGTGTCCCAGGGCCGGGTGCAGCAGGAGAGCGAGGGAATAGAGATACGCGACCGACGAGCCCATGGCCACGAGCACATCCATGTTGGCGCTGCGGTTGCGCAGGCTGTTGAAGCCGCCGGTGTAATAGTCCCAGCCCGTGTAGAACTGGACCGGGGTCGCCAGAGCCCAGAAGAGCCAGTTCACCCACTGGGCGTGGCTCCATTCGCCGGTGAACCCGAAATCGCGGCCCATGCTCAACAGGAAAAGCGGCAGGGAGCAGATCACGCCTACGATGAATTTGCGGGTCTGATCGGCAATCTCACGCCCGCGGGCCCGGGCTTCGGTATCCTCGGCCTCCGGTGAATCGCTGGGAGCCGTCGCCCCAAACCCGGCGCCCGCCACCGCGGCGATCAGGTCGTCCACCGAGACCGCTTGAGGCACATATTCAACGGCTGCCCGTTCGGAGGCGAAATTCACGGCCGCTTGGACCACCCCGGGCACCTTCTTGTTCAGCGTGCGCTCGATGGTGGCCGAGCAGTTCGCGCAGCTCATGCCGGTGATGGTTAGCTCGACCCTGGCGGTGGGGACGGAATATCCCGCCTCCTGGATTTGACGGACGATCTGCGGCAGCGCCACCGCCTTCGGGTCGAAGGTGACGGCCGCCTGCTCGCTCGCAAAATTGACCCACACGTCGTCAACGCCAAGCTTTTTTACGACCCGCTCGACCGTCGCCGCGCAGGTGGCGCAGGTCATGCCTTGAATGGGGATGTGGATGGTTTGGGTGGGCATCGGTTTCTACCAAACAGGGGCAGTGACAACTCAGGGTTCAGAGTTCAGGGTTCAGGGAATCCACTGCTCTCAGCGCTATGCCGATTTTCTGGTCACGACGTGCCACGGGTTGAGGAGATTTTCCTTGTTGTAGGTCATCGGCCCGCCGGTGTCATGGCGGATGAGCGTCGCTCCCGCTGCTTCGGCAATCGCTTGGCCGGCGGCCGTGTCCCATTCCATGGTCGGCCCCAACCGGGGGTAGACGTCGGCGCGCCCCTCGGCCACTAGGCAGTACTTGAGCGAACTGCCGGCTGACACGAACGTCACCGCCCCCAGTTCACGCCGCTTCTGGTCGACATAGGCGTGCAGCTCGGGGGTGGCGTGGGAGCGGCTGCCGACGATCACGAAGGGCGTGTGAGCGCCCAGGTCGAGGGGCAGCCGCGTGGAGCGCGCCTTCAGCTGTTCGATCGCCCCGCGCGCATCGCCGGCGGCATCGGCGCGGGCGAGATCGGCAAGGGCTTGACCGTCATCGAGGCGGTAGGAGCCATCCTCGAGCCGGCCGAAGTACAGAACGTTTCTCACCGGTACGAAGATGGCGCCGAGCGTCGGCCGCTCGTTTTCGACGAGAGCGATGTTGATCGTAAACTCCCCCAGATGCTTGATGAACTCCTTGGTCCCGTCCAGGGGGTCGACCACCCACAGCCGTTGCCAGCGGCGGCGCTCCGCGGCCGGGATGGTTTTGCCTTCTTCGCTCAATACCGGGACACCCGTATGCGTCAGGTGGCCGGCGATGATCTCGTGGGAGCGCGTGTCCGCCAGGGTGAGCGGCGAGCGGTCCTCCTTGTAGTCCACGTGCAGCTCGGATTCGTAGACCTCCAGTGTCGCGAGCCCTGCCCGGATCGTTGCCCGGACTGCCGTCAGGAGCAGATCGTCGCGCTGCATCGTCAGGCCGCCGGGAAATTGATGTCGTTGAGTGTAGCGCGGATCTGGGCCTCCGTGGCCGGCGCCTCCCACTCCACGTCCACGGATTTAAACTGCGGGTTGCCTTCCACCTTGCGGATGCCTTTGAGTTCCTTCAGCTCTTTGGTGATGGTCATCACGCAATGGCCGCAGGAGATTTTGGGAATTGAAAACGTTTTGTGTTCCATGGTCGTATCCCCCCGTGCAGTCGATCTGGAAAAAAAAGGATTGATCCTGAACGCCAATAGTAGTGTCGGTCGGCGACGTGTCAAACGGCGGTGCCGCAGAACCGTCGCGAGAACTCCTCTTTCTCCACGCGGGCGCGAACCCGCTTGCGGACGAAGAAGGGAACGTGTTGCAACGCGGCCTTGGCCTCAGGAGTCCATTCCATGCACGCCTCACCTTTCCGCAGAACCCATCCGTGTCCTTCGCAGCGCCTGCGCGGCCAACTCGCCCACCGAACACGTTTCCAGCCGCTCCCCGCGATAAAGCTGGAAGGATGCGCCGTCTGTCGCAAGCTTTTCCAGCAGAGGTGTCAGACGCGCATCGGCCATTGGCCCGCAGGCCTGGGCGGCAAGTCCCCGCAGGGCCGCCTCGGGGGATCCCAGGAAGGGCGCGAGAAGCTCGGTGCAGTCGACCGTCAGCGCCGGCCGGGCATGCGCCAGGCGCCCGATGCCCCACAACACCCCTTCCTGCAAGGCGGGGTGCTCGATGAAATTGCGCTCCGGGTGCAGATAGGACCAGAGGATGCAGCCGTATTCATCGGCCAGCCGTTCGCTGCGCGCCATACACTCGCCCAGCGCCTCCGGGCATCCCCAGCCGATCCCGCCGGACTCCTCGTTCAGGTGCCACATGAACCGCCGCATGACGAC
>JBFYWS010000140.1:0-4649 GCA_041310935.1 Desulfobacteraceae bacterium
CTTCGGCCGCGGTGCGGACGATATAGCCGAAATCGTCCTTGCGAAGCTCGTGCACCAGCTGCTTGAGCCGCTGCCGCTCGGCCTCGTCCTCGATGCGTCGGGAGATGCCGATGTGGCTGGAGGAGGGCATCAGCACCAAAAACCGGCCGGGGATGGAAACGTGGGAGGAGATGCGCGCGCCCTTGGTGCCAATGGGCGACTTGGCCACCTGCACCAGCACCTCCTGGCCCTCCACCAGCAGCTCCTCGATCAGCAAGCCCCGTTCGCGGGCGGGCGGTGACGGCAGGGCCTCCTCGTCCGTCGGGCCCTCGCCATTCTCGGCGCTCAGGGCGAGCATCCGCTCGATGTCTTTGAAGTTGTTGTTGGCCACATCATCGACATAGATGAACGCCGCCTGGTGCAACCCGATGTCGACGAAGGCCGCCTGCATGCCGGGCAGGACCCGCAGCACCCGACCTTTATATATGTTCCCGGCGATGTCGGAATCATCCCCGCGGTCCACGTGAATCTCGACGATGGTGCCATCTTCGAGCAGGGCGACGCGGGTCTCGTGTTCGGTCACATTGATGATGAGCTGCTTGTACATCGTACCACGCTCACTTACGGTTTCACTGGGCATGCGGCCTCACGCTTCCGGCCCCTTCACCTTGCGGACCCGGGCGTTGCGGAGATCGGCTTCCGGGATTCCAAAAACCTGTTTGAGGACCTCGGCCGGCCGCACGGACTTACCCGGCTCGCTGCACAAGGTGATTTCGATCGTCATGGGATCCGGCTGGCGTATATCCATCAGAATATCCTTTAACTCGAATTTTTTCAACTTCCCCTTCGGCGAGGTAACCAGAATGCTCTGGTCCGCGCCGATCCCGCTCGAGGAAAACCGCGCCGGGTTCGCAAGCGGCCCGGCGAAGCTGACCCGATAGGTACAGGATGCCCGCGGCCGGCCGAGCTCCTCGCTGCACGCGTGCACCCGCAGCCCCTCCGGAAGCTCGGCGTTCAGCCCTTCCTGCAGCGCCTGGGCCGCGACATCCCGCGGCACGGTCAGAACCATGCGCTCGTCCTCGCTTTCGACACCCGTGGGCAGCGGGTTGTCGAAGGAGACTTTCGGCTTGGGGTGGAACCCCTCGGAGAATTTGACCGGAATGCGAGCGCGCCGCAGGGCCCTGAGGAAAATGTTCACCAGCTCGAGGTGGCCGAAAAACCGCGCCAGGCCGGTCTTTTCATAGGATACCTGAAGTTGCTTGTAGACTGCCGCAGCCGCACCCGGGGCCGCTGCCGGCGGCCCGGCCGTAAGCGGGCCGAGATGCACCCGGGGCGCAACCTTTTGAAAATCGCAGACCCCGCAGGCATGGCAGTCGCCCCCGCGGCAGTCGGGCGTGGGGCTTCCGGCGAGGGTCTTCACCCACTCCGATTTCAGAAACTCCCCGGACACCCGCGTGTCGATGTGGTCCCACGGCAGGGGCTCGTCCAAGCGGCGGTCCCGGCTGGTGTAGAAGGCCGGGTCGACACCGGTCTCTTCAAACGCCTCCATCCAGGCCGCAAAATTGAACTTATCGCTCCAGCCGTCGAAGCGGCACCCGCGGCGGTGAGCGGCCAAAAGCGCGCGGCCGAGCCGGCGGTCCCCGCGTGCCCACACCCCCTCGAGCAGGCTCATCTCCGGGCTCTGCCACTTGAACTGAATCCCGGAACGCTTGAGCCGGTCCTGGACCCAGTGCAGCCGCCGCCGGGACTCGGGCAGAGCGATCTGAGCAGCCCACTGAAAGGGCGTGTGGGGCTTGGGGATGAAGGTGGCCAGGCTGACGTTGATCTGGCCCCGACGGTGCCCCGGCCCTTTCAGGCGGGAGAGCTTGAGAACCAGCTCCACCAGCGCTGCGAGATCCTCCTCGGTTTCAGTGGGCAACCCGACCATGAAATAGAGCTTGATCAGCTGCCAGCCGCACTCGAAGGCGTCCCGGACGGTATCGATGATCTCCGCCTCGCTGATGTTCTTGTTGATGGCGTCCCGCAGCCGCTGGCTGCCGGCCTCCGGAGCGATGGTGAAGCCGGTCTTGCGCACCTGCCGGATCAGCTCCATGAGCTCGGGCGTCAGGGTGCCCGCTCTCAGAGAGGGCAGCGACACCGCGACGCGCTCGGGTGCGAAGCGCGCCATCAGCCGCTCCATGAGCGGCGCGATGCAGCCGTAGTCTCCGGTGCTGAGAGACATGAGCGAAACGTCTTCGTAGCCGGTGGCGGCGAGCGCCAGCTCCGTCAGTTCGAGCAGCTTGTCCGGGGAGCGCTCCCGCACCGGCCGGTAGATCATCCCCGCCTGGCAGAACCGGCACCCGCGGGTGCAGCCCCGGGAGAGTTCCAGACGCAGGCGGTCGTGCACAGGTCTGCCGAACGGGATGACCGGCTTGACCGGAAACGGCGCGGCGTCGAGGTCGGCCACGACCGCCCGCTTCACCGAGGTGTGCCCGGGAATACGCGCTGCCACGGTCTGAAAACCCTCTGCATCGTAGCGCGCTTCGAAAAACGCCGGGATGTAGACGCCTTCGATGGCGGACCATGTTTTCAGAAGCACTGTGCGGTCGCCCGCTCCGGCATCTTTCCATTCAAGCCAGGTGCGGGCCAGTTCGACCACCACCTGTTCGCCGTCGCCCACCACGATCGCGTCGAAAAAATCAGCAACCGGTTCCGGGTTGCAGGTGCACGGGCCGCCGGCGACGACCAAGGGGTGGCTGCGGTCGCGATCGTCGGAAAGCGGCGGGATCCCGGAAAGCTCGAGCATGGTGAGGATGTTGGTGTAGTTCAGCTCGTAGAGCAGGCTGAAGCCGATGATGTCGAACCGGTTGAGCGGGGTCTGGGACTCCAGCGAGAATAGGGGAATCTGCCCCTGCCGCAGCCGGTTTTCCAAATCCGTCGCCGGGGCGAACACCCGCTCGGCCGCGATCTCGGGCCGGTGGTTGAGGATGTGATACAGGATCTGCAGGCCGAAGTGGGAGGTCCCGATTTCATAGAGGTCGGGAAACGCCAGGGCGAAGCGCAGCTTTACCCCCCGAGGGTCCTTCTTCACGGCGTTGATCTCCGAGCCCAGATAGCGGCTCGGTTTTTCGATCAGCGCCAGAAGCTCCTGAATCGTGTTCGTGCTCATAGAAGTATTGCTGACGCGCCTTCCCGGGTGTATAGTTACTCGCCGGCAACCACGCAGGTATCGGGGTTCCGGGTTCAGGAAATCAACTTCATTTCCAAAACTGGCTAATTTAACCCAAATCGATGCAAATGCCAACCCTCAATTTTTGCAAAGAGTGCGCGGACCGATACCGCCGGGTCCTCTGGGCGGCGTGCGCCGGCATCCTGATCGCGCTTGCGCCCCTCACGGCCGTTGCGGCCCCGGACAACCTGCGCGAGACCGCCGTGGTCAAGGCCGTGCGCAAGGTGAGCCCGGCAGTGGTCAACATCAGCTCCGCCTCTGAAGCGCGCGCCCGGGCGAACCCGTTTGCGGGATTCGGCAACCCCTTCTTCGACGAGTTCTTCAAGGACTTCTTCGATCCGCGTTTCGAGCAACGCCAGCAGCAGACCAGCCTCGGGTCGGGGGTCATCATCGACGGCGACCGGGGCCTCATCCTCACCAATGCCCACGTTATCCAAAGATCCGGCACCATCACGGTGGTCCTGGAGGACCGGCGCGAATACGAGGCCCGGATCGTCGGGGCCGACCCGGACTCGGACCTGGCGGTGCTCAAGATCGACTCCAGGGAAAAACTGCCCGCCATCGCCATGGGCGACAGCGACGATCTCATGATCGGCGAGACGGTCATCGCCATCGGCAACCCCTTCGGCTTCTCGCACACCGTCACCACCGGTGTCGTGAGCGCGGTGCACCGCAGCATCCGCGCGGACGAGCGGGTCTTCCACGACTTCATCCAGATCGACGCCTCCATCAACCCCGGAAACAGCGGCGGGCCGCTGCTCAACATCAACGGCGAGTTGGTGGGGGTCAACACCGCCATCTACGCCAAGGCGCAGGGCATCGGTTTTGCCATCCCCATCAGCAAGGCGAAGAAAATCGTGGCCGACCTGATCCAGTACGGCGAGGTCAAGCCGGCCTGGATCGGCATCGTCGCCCAGGAGCTGGACGAAAAACTCGCCCAGTACGTGAAGTATCCTGGAAAAAAAGGGGCCATGATCAAGTCCGTCGAGCCGGACAGCCCGGCCCGGGAGGCGGGCCTGCGGGAGGGAGACATCCTGCTCGCCGTCGCAGCCAAGAAAATCGCCAACCTGGACGACTACCTGGCCGCCACAAAGACCGTGACCGCCGGCGAAACCATAGAGACCCAGGTCTGGCGCAGCGGCCAGAACCGAACGTTCGCCATTAAAACCCGCCTGTTCCCCATCGAGCAGGCCGATCGACTGGCGTGGAGCCTTCTCGGCGTCCGCGTCCAGGATCTGACTCTTAAAAATCGCAAGGATTTCCGCATCGTGGCCAAGGAAGGCGTGATGATCTCCGAGGTCAGGGCCGGCACCTCCCTGGCGCGGGTCGGCGCCCGGGCAGGGGATGTGATCCGCCAGATCGACGATGTCGGCGTCAGCAACACCGAGGAATTCAATAAAGCCATCGTCAAGTTTCGAACCAAAAACTCCCTTGTGCTCCTGATCCAGCGTGGCGAGCAGGG
>JBFYWS010000154.1:0-4795 GCA_041310935.1 Desulfobacteraceae bacterium
GCAAATGTGCCGTGATCCTTCACGTATTCCATGAAAAGTTTGTTGTCTTGATTGAACGGATGGAAAACCGAGTCCTCGCGGCCGTTGAATTCAAGCGGCGCCACCCGGTGTTTGCGGCACAGCTCGATGTTGAAGGCCGGGGTGGCCTTGACCCATCGGCCCTCCAGGTAAAACTCGGTGTACCCGTGAAACACAAACACATCCGAGCCCATGAACTCAATCAACTGCCGGGTGGCGAGGTGATTGCGCACATCCGCAAAGCCGACCCGCGCGGAAATGCCGGCGGCCCGGCCGAGGGCGCACAGCAGGGTCGCCTTGCCGATGCAAAACGCCCGCCGGCGTTCGAGCACGTTGCTGGCGCGATAGTGTTCGGGCTTGTCGAACGGGAGATATGGGTCGTACCAGATGGCATCCCGCACCCAATAGTAGAGCCGGACGGCTTTGGCAATCGGTTCGTCTCCGGCGTCCGCGACGGTAGCCCGTGCAACCTCTACGATGTGCGGATGATCCGAATCGATGATCGCCGTGGGTTTCAGATAAGCGTCGAACGTCGCATCCATTCCGGCGGATACCTCCTGCAGTATGGTAGGTGTTGATACTGATACCTAAATTGAGCGATTCTGTCGATGCGCATCGAGTCCCGATGGGGTCTGCCGCAAAAACCAAAATTGGAATCGCTCACCTCAGGTGATACGAATAGACTTTTATGACAAAATGTTAGTATAATCGACGCAATCAGAATCGACCTCTCAGGGTGGGAAGCGCATGCGAAATACCCCCACAGCCGGAATCATCCTGGCCGCGGGCGAGTCGAGCCGGTTCGGCCAACCCAAGCAGCTTGTGGAGTTGCACGGCAGGATGCTCGTGGCCTGGGTGCTGGATGCGGCATTGGCGTCTCACCTGGAAACCGTTGTCCTGGTCCTCGGCCGGGACCATCAGAAAATAAGCGCTGCCCTGGGCCAACGGGTGTGCCATCCGAAGCTCGAGCTCGTTTTCAACCCACGCTATTACGAAGGCCAGAGCACCTCTCTTACGGCGGGTCTTTTCAGAATCCGTGACCGTTTTCCAGCGGTCATGTTCCTGCTGGGGGACCAGCCCCTGGTGGATGCAGCCACCATCAACCGGTTGCTGGAGAAATTCCGGCATTCCGGCAAGACCATCTGCGTTCCCGCGCACCGGGGGCAACGCGGAAACCCCGCTCTTTTCAGCCGCTCTCACTACGAGGAGCTGGCTCACCTATCCGGCGACAAAGGTGCGCGGGACATCATCGCCGCCCGCCCGGGTCAAATTCTCGAAGTGCCGATCGACGATCCCTCGCTGTTCCTCGACATTGACACCCCGGCGGATGTTGAGCACATGTCGCGCCTGCTGTCGCACACTCCGAGCCGGGGTTCCCGGTAATCGCGGTCTCTATTTAACCAGACTCGGTATGAACGTGGCGATCTCGGGGACGAGGGTGAGGATGACCATGCTGACCATGCTGGCCAGCAGGAAATAGCTGACGCTCTTGTAGATGGTCGCGATTCTGATTTCAGGCGCCAGTGCCTTGACCACGTAGACGTTCACGCCGACCGGCGGCGTGATCGCCCCCATCGTGGTCACCATGGTGAGCATGATCGAATACCAGATCGGGTCGAAGCCCAGGGCGACCCCCACCGGAAAAAAGATCGGGATGGTGAGCACCAGGAAGCCCAGGGAGTCCATGAAGCATCCGCCGATCAGGTAGATCAGCATGATGATGGCCAGGATGACGTACGGAGAAACCGGCAGCGCCGCCGCATATTCGGCAATCTCAAACGGCAGCCGCGTCACCGCCAGAAAACGCCCGAAGATGATGGCCCCCGCCACCAGCATGTACACCATGCAGGAAATTTTCAGCGTTTCGGTAAACGACCGCAAAATCCCCTTCCAGTTCAGGCGCCGGGTCGCCAGGGAAACGCAGAGAGTGAAGAAGACTCCCATAGCACCGGCCTCGGTGGGGGTGAAAATCCCGATGTAGAGGCCGCCGATCACCAGCAGAAAAATAATCAGGGCCTCGATGACCCCTTTGAGGGATTTGATCCGTTCGTCCATGCTGACGACGGGACCTGCCGGGCCGTAATGCGGATAGATCCGGCAGAGCATGAGGATGGTCAGAACGAAAAGTCCTCCCAGGAGCAGGGCCGGCAGAATTCCGCCCAGAAACAATTTGGCAATCGACTGTTCGGTCTGAAGCCCGATGATCACCATGACGACACTGGGCGGCATGACGACACCCAGTGTCCCGCCCGTTGCAATGGTGCCGCTGCTGAGTTGCGGGTCATAATTGTATTTTTTCATCTGCGGCAGGGCCACGGCCCCCATGGTGGCGGTCGTGGCGGTGTTGGAGCCGCAGATAGCGGCAAAGAGCTCGTCGGCGGCGATGGTGGCGATGGCGAGCCCCCCGCGCCAGTGCCCCACCCACTTGTAGGTCGCATCGTAAAGCCGCTCGGCGATCCCGGCATTGAATGCGAGGTAGCCCATTAAGATAAAGAGCGGAATGACGGTAAACCCGTACTTGGAGAAGGTGTTCCACAGGTCCGCCCCGATCATGTTGACCGCCGCATTAAAGGACACGACGCAGGTAAACCCGCCGAAGCCCACCAGGGCCATGGATAGGCCGACGGGCATGCCCAGCACGAACAGAACCAGCAGCAGGGCGATGATCCCGAGGACCCCGACGGTTGCAACGTCCATGCTATTTCGCTCCTTTGGCGGTGGTGAGGGTCTTCAAACAGTCGGCCGCGAGGACGAGGGCCATCACGAAACACCCTAAGGCGACCGCGTAGACGACCGGATGATAGATCATCTTGAGGGTTTCGGTGACCTCACCGGTTTGCCGGAGCGTATTCCCCCACCGGATCAGCTGCCAGCCGGCGATGGCGAAAAACGCTGCCCCCAGGATCGCGTTCACGGCCAAAAGGAATTTCTGGGTTTGCTTGGAGAATTTGAGCACCAGCACATCCACCGCGATGTGGGCATGCTTCACCTGCGCAAACCCCAGGGCGAAGGCGGCGGCGATGGCCCCGCAAAAGCCGACCAGCTCAACCATGCCCTTGATGGGCGCCCACAGGTTGCGGGAAAAGATATTGCCGACCGTGAGCGCGACGATCGCCGCCAGGGCGACGCCTCCGATCACCAGCAGGATCTTGTTCAGCCATTGGGTGAGTTCATCCAGGAATTTCATGGGACCGCTCCATTTCGGCACCGGGCGAAAAAAAACAGACGCATTCACTGCGGGGAATGCAGGCCGGGCCGGCCGGCATGCCCCGCAGTGAGATTCTGGGTCTGCTGCTCTTTCTACTTGCTGTATTTCGTGACGAGCGCCTTGATGTCGCCGATGATCTGGTCGGCGGCAAGCCCCTTGCCTTTCGCTTCGACCGCCCATTTTTCGGTCAACCCCTGAAGCTTGGCATTCCACTTGGCCTTTTCCTCGCTCGACAGGGTGGTGACCTCCACCTTCTGGGTGGTCTTGGACCACTCCATGGCCTCTTTCACATGATTGTCCATGTACTCCCCGGTCCACTGGGACTGCTCCACCCGCAGGTCGTCGAACACCTTCTTCACATCCGCGGGCAAGGCCTCCCAGCTCTTGATGTTCATGATCACGGTAAACGGGTAAATCGAGGTTTCGGTCATCGTGACATACTTGCAGGTTTCGGCGAATTTAAAGTCCTTCATGACCTCGAGCGATGAAAAAAGTCCTTTGACCACACCCTTTTGCAGGGCCTCCACCGTCTCCGGCATGGGCATGCCGACCGGGTTGGCGCCCCAGGCGCTGAGGACTTCGGCGGCTCCGCCGGAAGCCCGGAGGTCCAGCCCCTTGATGTCTTCCAATTTTTTCACGGCCACCTTGGACATGATGTTGTTGGGTGCGGTCGTGAACATGGCCAACACCTTGACCCCGGCGAACTCTTGCGGCTTGTACTTCTCATAGAGATCCCAAAGTACCAGGCTGCCCACCTTGGCATTCGGGATGCCGAAGGGCAGGCTGGTGGCGTTGGTGACCATGAAACGCCCGGGCTGATAGGCCATCGACAGGCAGCCGATGTCGGCGGTGCCGGCGATGACCCCGTCGATCATGTTCTTGGCATCGAGCAGCGTTCCGCCCGGAAAGGTCTGAACAGCCACCTTGCCGGCGGTGCGCTTCTCGACCTCGGTCTTCCAGCGTTCCATCTGCACGCAGGGGAAGGTCGGCGCCGGCGGGAAGTTGGCGTATTTGAGCTTGATGGCGTCGGCCGCTGCGACCGGCGGCGCCCAGGTGCCGAAAACGACGGCACAAACAAAAATCGCAACCATCAGGATACCCGTGTTTCGTTTCATTTTGAACCCTCCTTGTGTTGAGGTTGATGATGCCTGTCTACGAAACCACCGCCCTGTTAAGAAATGGTAACTGCTCAGGTGTTTAGACTGAAGGCTGAAGGCTAAAAAACATCTCGCAAAGCACGAATCAAGCCGTTCAAGACCTTCTCGTTTTCTACGGCCTCTGGTTCAATCAGAGATGAACCCTCGTTGGACAAGCAGCCAATATGCTTCGACAAATTTAGTTGATAATGCAGTTCCCTCATGGCTACGTCATCCGCCAAATCAAATGCCCGAAGTCTTGTGTGATCAGGCATGGTTTGTCCCTGAGAACCTTCAGTCTTCAGCCTTCGGTCTATCTACCCGAGTATCAACCCTGCCCCAAACACCGCAACCGTGCAAGGTGAAACGCTACGCTTCAATCACACATGCCTCCCCCTCATCCCGGCCCTTCGGCTGCCCGCAGAGATCCAGC
>JBFYWS010000178.1:0-3508 GCA_041310935.1 Desulfobacteraceae bacterium
TTGTCTTTTCGGCCGCTGGCCGAAAATCCAAGCCACCCGCGCGGCGGGTGGTCGTTAGAGCGCGCGCCTTGAACTTGGCCTTTTTACAAAGTCATCGTATCGGATAACAACTTACGAGATCATCAAAGCTGAAAGCTCAAAGAGAAAAAAAGCGCGAGGGGCCTGGCCACAGGCCCCTCGCGCTTTTTAGGGTGGTTGTTTTCAGCCTCGAGCCTTGAGCATCGCGCTTTTCCAGAACGGCGACATCTGTCTCAGCCGCGCGATGACCGGCGGCAGTTTCTCCAGGACGACATCGATCTCTTGGCGCGTGGTGAAGCGGCTCAGGCTGAAGCGGATGGATCCATGCGCGGCGGTGAACGGAACCCCCATGGCCCGCAGCACGTGGGAGGGCTCGAGGGAGCCCGAGGTGCAGGCGGAGCCCGACGAGGCACAGATCCCGTACTCGTTCAGCATGAGCAGGATGGCCTCCCCTTCCACGTATTCGAAGGCGATGCTCGTGGTGTTGGGCAGCCGGTTCGCGCGGTCGCCGTTCACGAAGGTGCTGGGCACCTGCGCCAGGATTTCATTTTCAAGCGTGTCCCGGAGTTCTCTCACGGCCGTGTAGCTTCCGGAGGCCATGTGCTTTCTCGCCATCTCGGCGGCCTTGCCCAATCCGACGATGGCCGCCGTGTTCTCCGTGCCGCCGCGCCGGCCTTTTTCCTGATGGCCTCCGATCATGAACGGCGCAAACTTGGTGCCCTTGCGAATGTAGAGTGCGCCAATCCCCTTGGGGGCGTGGATCTTGTGCCCGGAGAGCGACAGCATGTCCACCCCGGTGCGGCTCAGGTCGATGGGGATTTTGCCCACGATCTGAACCGCGTCCGTGTGGAAGACGATCCCGCGCTCCTTGACCCTGCGTGAAATTTCCTCGATCGGAAAAATGACCCCGGTCTCGTTGTTGCCCCACATCAGGCTGACGATGGCCGTGTCGTCGGTGAGGTTTTCATACAGGAAGTCCAGGTCGAGCCGCCCCTGCCGGTCCACCGGCACGAAGGTCGTCCGGTAACCTTTCTTGGAGAGGGACTCGAACAGGTTTTTGATCGCCGCGTGCTCCACCCGCGAGGTGACGATGTGCTTCTTGGCCGGGTAGGACTCGATCGCCGCACGGATCGCCGTGCTGTCGCTTTCGGTGCCGCAGCTGGTGAAAACGATTTCATCAGCTGCAGCGCCGAGCAGCCGGGCGACATTTTCCCGCGCCTCCTTGATGCGGACGGCGACCCCACCGCCGAACGAATGCATGCTGGAAGGGTTCCCATAGAGCTCAGAGTAGAAAGGGAGCATGGCCTGCACGACTTCCGGATCCACCTGGGTGGTGGCGTTGTTGTCCAGGTAAATGACGTTCATCACGGCACCTCCTCCACCACGAGTTCCGGGCTCACCAGTTCGCGCAGTTTGGACTCGACGTAGTGCTTGAGTGTGATGTGCGATTTGCTGCAGGACGCACAGGTACCGCCCAGTCGCACCATCACCCGGTCGCCGTTCACGTCCACGAGCTCGAGCCGGCCGGCGTCTTTCTTGAGGGTCGGGTTGATTTCCCGTTCGATGCTCTCCTCGATCAACCGGATCTTCTGGATAGTGGTCAGCACCTTGGGCGTGATCGGGGCCAGGCGCGTCGTGCCCAGAACCGAGTCGATGATCCCCTGGATGCGTTCATGGCACTTCTCACAGCCGCCGCCGGCCTTGGTGTAGTCGGTGACATCCTCGATGGTCTTGAGGCGGTTTTCCCGCACCGCGCGCTCGATCTCCCGGTCCGTGACCCCGAAGCACTCGCAAACGATCTCACCTTCGACGATCTTGTCGGGTTGTCGCAGGTGGCAGGCGATGGCTTTTTCCAGGGCCTCGCGTCCCATCACCGAGCAGTGCATCTTCTCCTTCGGCAGCCCCCCCAGGTAGCCGGCGATGTCGTCGTTGGTGATCTTGGACACCTCATCCAGGGTTTTGCCGATCACCATCTCGGTCAGGGCCGATGAGGATGCGATGGCGCTGGCGCAGCCGAACGTCTGGAACTTGGCATCTTTTATCCGGCCGCCCTCACCGAGCTTGAAGTAAAAGGTCAGGGCATCGCCGCAGGCGATTGAGCCGACCTCGCCCACCCCGTCGGCGTCCTCGATGACCCCCACATTGCGGGGGTTCAGAAAATGATCCTTAACCTTGTCCGTATAGTCCCACATGGTTGCCTCCCGGATGGGTGTTGTGTTAAGGCGAATGTTAATCATTGTGTGGAAAAGGTAAATACCGCAACGAAAGGCGAGGACCCCATGCAATCTTTCGTCAGGCGCGCTCTTTTTGCCGGAAGCTG
The DNA here is from genome assembly GCA_041310935.1 of Desulfobacteraceae bacterium. Lineage (GTDB taxonomy): Bacteria > Desulfobacterota > Desulfobacteria > Desulfobacterales > SpSt-501 > SpSt-501. Next base: position 2,339 of record JBFYWS010000178.1, read on the forward strand.
GTACCCCGCTCGGGCCTCCGAGTGCGAGCGGCAGATCAAGGCCTTCATCGACCAAGGTCACATCACGCCGCCCCGCAACCCGAACCCCGTGGGGGGTGTTGTACCCCACGCCGGCTGGACCTTCTCGGGCAGCATCGCCTGCAACGTGATCCACTGCCTCAAGCAGGCCGGGCCGCCGGGGCCGGATGTGATCGTGCTGTTCGGGATGCACCTGCACCGGGGATCAGCGAACATCATGATGCCCACGGGGGGATGGGAGACCCCGTTCGGGGTCATCCCGGTTCAGGAGGATCTGGCCGCGGCGATCGCGCAACGGTTTGCCTTCCGTCTGGAGACGCCCGCCCGCTTCACCGAGGACAACACCATCGAGCTCCAGCTACCGTTCATCAAGTATTTCTTCCCGGATGCGGCCATCGTGGCCATGGGGGTCCCGCCCACCCGGGCTTCGCTCGCGATCGGCAACGCCGTGGTGGACACCGCCCGGCAGCTCGGCCTCTCGGTCAAGGTCATCGGATCGACCGACCTCACGCACTACGGCGACAACTACGGTCTGGCGAGCCACGGGACCGGCCCGGCGGCCGTTGCCTGGGTGCGGCAGGAGAACGATCGCCGCGTCATCGAGGCCATGCTGGGTCTGGACCCGGAACGCGTGATCGACGAAGCCCTGAAAAACCAGAATGCCTGCTGCCCGGGGGCGGCCGCCACCGCCATCCAGGCCGGCAAGCACTTGGGGGCGACGGTGGCGGAGTCGATCACCTACGCGACCAGCTACGACCGCAGCCCGGGGGACAGTTTTGTGGGATACGTTGGAATTGTATTTTAGCGGGGCGAATGTGAGAAACGAAATCGGGGCGGCTATATCCCCGGCGTTTGGCGATTCCTGCTTCTGGGCGATCGTGACATTCTCAGGAGTGGTGCGTGAAACAACCCGCCAGAGTCTGCCACCACCAATTAATGCCGCATTCGTCCGTATCGCCCGTCACTGTGACCCGCAGGAAGTTCGAAATCACCCCTTTGATATCCCGGTATCTGTTCTCCTCCAGAAGCGACGCAGGCCAACACACCGAAACCATTTCATCCGGGTCAACGCCGCATACCGCGATGGGTGCACCGAGCTTTTCGGCGTCGGCCGAAAACGTCTGGGTGCCGGTGATTTCGAGGGACGCCGGT
>JBFYWS010000206.1:0-4294 GCA_041310935.1 Desulfobacteraceae bacterium
CCTCGCCGGAGGTGCTGATGTAGGGCACGAGGGTCAGGTGGATGTAAAGCACGTTTTCCTTGCCCACGTCCGTCCGGAACTGGCGGATGGCCTCCAGGAAGGGCAGGCTCTCGATGTCGCCGACCGTGCCGCCAATTTCCACGATGACGACGTCGACCCCGTTGGCCACCTGCGTGATGCAGTGCTTGATCTCGTCGGTGATGTGAGGGATGACCTGCACCGTGCCGCCCAGGTAGTCCCCCCGCCGCTCCTTGGTGATAACCGAGTGGTAGATCTTGCCCGTGGTGAAATTGTTGTTCTTGCCCATGATGGCGCTGGTGAAGCGCTCGTAGTGGCCCAGGTCCAGGTCCGTCTCGGCGCCGTCGTCGGTGACGAACACCTCGCCGTGCTGAAACGGGTTCATCGTACCGGGGTCCACGTTGATGTATGGGTCAAGCTTCTGGAGCGTGACGGTCAGACCGCGGCTTTCCAGGAGCGCGCCGATCGACGCAGACGCGAGCCCCTTGCCGAGGGAGGAGAGAACCCCGCCGGTCACGAAAATGAACTTGGCGTTGAACGGCATGAAAACACCTCAGCGGTTTACGGCGTGATCAGAATATGGTTTTGCAATACCGCCCCGCCTCACCCAGTTCCTCCTCGATGCGGATCAGCTGGTTGTACTTGGCGACCCGGTCGCTGCGGGACATGGAGCCGGTCTTGATCTGGCCGCCGCTAACGCCGACGGCCAGATCAGCGATAAAGCTGTCCTCGGTCTCGCCGGAGCGGTGCGAGATCACGGTGGTGTAGCCGGCATTCTTGGCCAGCTCAATGGCATCGAGGGTCTCGGTGACGGTCCCGATCTGATTGAGCTTGATGAGGATGGAGTTGCCGATCCCCTGCTCGATCCCCTTGCGGAAAATTGCGGGGTTGGTGACAAAGATGTCGTCTCCCACCACCTGCACCGATCCGCCGAGCCGGTCCGTCAGGGTTTTCCAGCCCTTCCAGTCGCCCTCAGCCAGTCCGTCCTCGATGGAGATGATCGGGTAGCGCTCGACCAGACCTTCCAGAAGTCCGATCAGCTGCTCGGTGCCCAGGCGTTTGTTCTCGGATTTCAGCACGTAGCGGCCGTCCTGATAAAACTCGCTGGCCGCCACATCCATGCCGATGCCTATGTCCTTGCCCGGCCGGTAGCCGGCACCCTTGATGGCGTCCATGACGAGCCCGATGGCTGCCTCGTTGGACGGCAGATCCGGCGCAAACCCGCCCTCGTCGCCCACGGCCGTGTTCAGACCTTTCTTCTTGAGAATGGCTTTCAGGCAGTGAAACGTCTCCGCACCCATCTGCACGGCATGGGCGAAGGTGGCGGCCCCGAAGGGGATGATCATGAACTCCTGGAAATCGAGGGTGTTGGCCGCATGGGCACCGCCGTTGATGATGTTCATCATGGGAATGGGAAGGATGCGGGCGGAAAGCCCCCCGAGATAGCGGTAGAGCGGCAGCCCGTAGGCGTCGGCCGCCGCCCGCGCCGCGGCCATGGAGACTCCGAGGATCGCGTTGGCGCCGAGCTTGGATTTGGTGGGGGTGCCGTCGAGGTCGATCATCCGCTGGTCCAACGCGCACTGGTCCGCGGCGTCCAGGCCCAGCACCTGGGGAGCGATGCGGGTCATGACGTTGCCGACGGCTGTGAGAACCCCTTTGCCGCCGTAGCGCTTGGAGCGCTTGTCGCGCAGCTCCAAGGCTTCCCGCGTGCCGGTCGACGCCCCGGACGGTACCGCGGCGCGGCCCATGGCGCCGCATGCCAGGTGCACATCCACCTCGACGGTCGGGTTTCCGCGTGAGTCGATGATCTCTCTGGCCTTCACTTCAACGATTTCGGTCATGGGCTCCTCCAGGGCCCTCGGATGCAGCATCTTGGCGGCAGGAGGGCTTTTTATTGACAAATCAATGGGAAATGTTACTCTGATCGATCGATGAAGTCAAGGGAGCAGACGCCGTCCGAACCCGTCTGCGCCGGGAGGCTTATGGAAGCAAAAAGCAAGGATTTCTACTCCGAGGCCCAGCTGTTTGTGGCCGCCATCCGTGTGCACGAGCACAGCCATGCCGCCCCCCCGACCCTCGACGACATCGTCCGGATGCTCTCTTTTTCCGCGGAACAGGCGGGGTTTGTGTCCCGCCGCCTGGAAGAGCTCGGCATCGTGGAGGCGGTCGCAAGCTCCTTCGGCACGCGCTTTTTCATCCGCGACCACCGCAAGCTGGAGGAAATTCCCCGCGGCGAGCTCGGCCGCCGGCTCGAGGAGGAGGTGAAAAAGTTTCAGGACATGCAAAAGACGATCACCCGCCGGGTCGAATCCTTTCACGCCGAGCAGGCGGGAAAGAAAAAAAACATGTTCGCGGAGATGGAGAAAAAGCTCAAAGAGGAGATCGAGAAAAAATCCAAACCCCCCACCTGAGCTCTTGAACCGCCTCGCACACCCAACCTTCCAGTATTTCTCGCAATTTTTTGCTTGACAGACCAACCGCTTTGTCATTTACTACATAAATACGATTCACCGCTTTTCCTCCCTTCCCGAGGAGCCAGCATGGAGGTCACCTCGAAAACCGGCGCCAGCGTTTACTACCGCAAGCGGATCCGCCGGGACTTACAGTCAGTCTCGTTGAACGCAGACATGATCCGACTGCTGCTGGTAATCGACGAACGCAAGAGCCTCTATCAGATCTCCGCTGAAGCAGAGATGGACGCCGCCACCTTCAAGCGGACACTGGGCAGCCTGCTCGAGCAGGGATTGGTTGAACCCGTTCAGCGTGAGACCCTTCCACTGGACCACACCTTTCTGGATGCCATGCGGCTGAATCTGTCCCGGGTGATCGGGCCCATGGCGGAGATCCTCATCGACGATGTGATGGCGGAGATGAGCCTCAGCCCCTCCCACATCCCGGCGGACCAAGCCGCCGAAATCATCAACCGCCTCGCGCTGGAGATCCCGGAAGAAGCGAGCCAGATCCAGTTCAAAAAATCGATGATCCCCATTCTGAACAAAGTCAAACCCTAGGACAGGAGCGCCCTGATGATCGATATCGCCTGCGATGCCTGTGGAAAGCGTTACCGGATCGACGAAGCGAAGATGAAGACCGAAACGGCCAAGGTCAAGTGCAAGACCTGCGGCCGCGTGATCACGGTCAGCCGGCCGCAGCCGGCCGGCGACCCACCGCCCGCTGTGGCACTTGACCTTCCGCCCGAGCCGGCGGCGGCCGCCGCCCCGGAACCGCCGCCCTGGCCGCCGTCCACTGCGGATGTTCGTCTGGCAACGGATCGGCTCTCCGGAACCTCCGTCGCCGAAGCCCCACCGGAGGACACGGCTGCCCCAAGGGCGTTCGACGAACCCCGCAAGGTCCGCTTCGGGCTGTTCGGCAAGATCATTATCGTGATGCTCATCGTCAGCATCCTGCCCTTCGGCATCCTTTGGTTTCTCACCTTCAGCGAAACGAATGAACGGATCCGCAACGACTCCGAGGCGCTGATGGTGCAAACCGCCAAAGGGCTGGGGGATCAGATCGACGGCTGGATCCACGGCAATTTTTCCACACTGCGCATGGCCGCCACGCTGCCCGAAATCGTCTCGATGAACCGGGACCAACAGGAGCCGGTCTTGAAGGCCATCGCTGGCGAGTACCCCTTCATGTATCTCGTCTTCACCGTCGGCGTAAACGGCATGAACATCGCCCGCAGCGACAACCAGCCGGTGGTGAGCTACGCCGATCGGCAGTATTACAAGGACATCCTGGCCGGCAAAGCCCTCAGCTGGCAAACGGTGACTGGAAGGACATCAAAATTACCGGCCCTCATAATGGCCGTCCCCATCCGGGACGGGAACCGGCTGGTCGGAGTGCTGGCCACGGCCATGACCGTGGAGGAGATCTCCAAAAAAACCGCCACCTGGAAAATGGGTACGACGGGATTTGCGTTTCTGCTGGACGAGCAGGGCAACGTCGTTTCGCATCCGAAGCAGCAGTATGCGGAAAACCGGGAGAACCTGAACAACACCCCTCTGATCTCCGCCTTCCGCAAAAGGGGCTGGACGTCCATCACCACGCCGTTTGTCGGCGAAAAAGGTCAGACCACCATCGGGCACGCTCGCAGCAACAGCTATGGTTGGGTGCTGGCCCTGCAGCAAGACGCAAACGAAATTTTCGAGACCCTGGACATCATTCAGAACTTTGCACGGACGCTGCTGGCCGTCACCGTGCTGCTGGTGGTCGCGATCGCATGGTTTTCGGCCCGGGCATTGGTGACCCCCATCATGAAGCTGACGGATGC